>CAJOOE010000177.1 GCA_905236145.1 uncultured Selenomonadaceae bacterium | reverse complement strand
TAGTAATAAACGCCGATACCCATCATCAAACCTATGTACAAAATAAAAGTGTTGATTACAACGATATTGTCAGTCAAAAAATTTTCCTCCTTTATTTCAATTTTTTTGCGGCAACCCGGATTATAACTTATTTTCCTTTCGACTGCAAAAAAAAATTGTTAAGTTAAAAGCAGACTCCACTCCGCCGGAAAAATCACGAGTGCGGGCAAAATTAAAAGCCTTCCGAAAATTTTACGGAAGACTTTCACAGTTTAATTTTCAAATAAATGCTCATTTTGCTGCAAGTGCATTGACTTTCAAAGCAAGTCTTGATTTTTTGCGAGCCGCCGCATTTTTGTGAATCGTATTGTTCGCTGCAGCCTGGTCGAGTGCCTTCTGAGCGGCGGGCAAAAGTTTTCTTGCCTCTTCCGGATCATTGTTCGCTATGGCCGCGAGAACGAGTTTTTGTGCTTTCTTGAAACGCTCTTTTTCAAATACGTTTCTTGCATGACGTTTCGCATCTTTTCTCATGCTCTTGATCGAAGATTTTATATTAGGCAAAATTTACACCTCCCCGAAAAATTTTTTCTTGTCGTTTTGCGGGCGTTAAAATTGGAAGCCGACGGGTCGCCGTTAAGCCGGATTCTGTATGCGGCAATCATTTATCTGGCTCCGCCGTTACCGACGAAATCAAGCGACTTACCCGAGAGGTCGGCGAGCAACCTCAACCCTCTCCTATTTCGTCTTGCTCCGCGTGAGGCTTGCCTGACGAACCGATTACCCGGTCGCCGGTGCGCTCTTACCGCACCTTTCCACCCTTACCCGGCAAAAAACCGGGCGGTTTCCTTTTCTATGGCGCTGTCTTCGGGATTACTCCCACCGGGCGTTACCCGGCACGCTGCTCTGTGGAGTCCGGACTTTCCTCGTGTACTCTTTAAATACCCGCGATTGCCTCGACTGCCCGTCAACCTTCCGGATTTTATCATTTGAAATTTACCCTGTCAACGCCGAATAAAAATTTTTGCCTTCCAATGCCGAAAAATTCTCCGACTGCCCGCTCTGCAATTTGACAAAAAAACCGGTGTAATGTAAAATGCAACGGGATTTTTGGAGTTCAATCGAAAAGTTTGGGAGGCGTAAAAATCTTTGGAAGAAAAGCTGAAACTTTACGGGTTCAACAATCTGACAAAATCTTTGAGTTTCAATATTTATGACATTTGTTACGCAAAAACTCAACGCGAACAGAGAGATTACGTCGATTACATTGACGAGCAATACAATTCCGAACGCTTGACAAAAATTTTGATTAAAGTCACCGAGATGATAGGTGCGAAGGTTCTGCACATTTCCGCACAGGATTACGAGCCGCAGGGAGCGAGCGTTACAATTTTGATAGCGGAGGAGGCGGCGATAAATTCCGGTCAAAAACTTCCCAAAAACGATGTCACCAAGTCCGAAACAATTTTGGCACACTTGGACAAAAGTCACGTCACCGTACACACTTACCCGGAATATCACCCGGAAACGAGCCTTGCCACTTTTCGCGTCGATATAGACGTATCCACTTGCGGAGAAATTACGCCGCTCCACACTTTGGACTATCTTATCGGGCGTTTCGATTCCGATATTATTACGATGGATTATCGCGTCAGGGGTTTTACCCGCGACGTTGCCGGCAAAAAACTTTTTATGGACGGAAAGATGACTTCCATTCAAGAGTTTATAAACCGGGACACTTTGGACGCTTATGACGCGGTTGACATAAATATGTATCAGGCAAATTTATTTCATACGCGAATGTTGATTAAGGAGCCGGAATTGCAAAATTACCTTTTCAACACCGATATTTACGAAATTTCCCCGAAAACCCGGCTTGAAATTTCCGCGAATCTTCGCCGCGAAATGATTGAAATTTTCAGCGGCAAGAATATTTATTAAACTTTCCGACTTAAAATACAGGAGGTTTTTTTATGAATTATTCGACTTATTTAAAAGATTATCCGTCAAAGGACGGACGTTTCGGAAAATTCGGCGGTGCATACCTGCCGGATCATTTAATCCCAGCATTTGAAGAAATAACCGACGCTTATCTTACAATCTGCCACTCGTCGCAATTTATAAACGAACTCCGCCGGATCCGTCGCGAATTTCAAGGTCGCCCGACTCCGGTCTATCACTGCGAAAGATTGAGCCGCTCGCTCGGCAAATGTCAAATTTATCTGAAACGCGAAGATTTGAACCACACCGGTGCCCACAAACTCAATCATTGTATGGGCGAAGGTCTTTTGGCTAAATTTATGGGCAAGCACAGAATTATTGCCGAAACCGGAGCCGGTCAGCACGGAGTCGCCCTTGCAACTGCGGCGGCTTTCTTCGGGCTTGAGTGTGTGATTTACATGGGCGAAGTCGATATAAAAAAACAGGCTCCGAATGTCGCCCGCATGAAAGTTTTGGGGGCAAAGGTCGTCCCCGTCACAACCGGCTTGAAAACTTTGAAAGAGGCTGTCGATGCCGCCTTTGAAGATTATCTCGAAAATTACAAGGACACGATTTATTGCATAGGCTCGGCTGTGGGGCCTCACCCCTTCCCGATGATGGTTCGCGATTTTCAGTACATAGTCGGCGAAGAGGCACGCGAACAATTTTTGGATATGACCGGATTTTTGCCGGACGTGGTTACCGCTTGCGTCGGCGGCGGCTCAAATTCAATCGGAATGTTCCTGCCCTTTATAAACGATCCGGTTGAAATTGTCGGTGTCGAACCTCTGGGACGCGGTGAAAATTTGGGAGATCATGCCGCTTCAATGACTTACGGCTCGGAAGGCGTAATGCACGGATTTGACAGTATAATGCTCAAAGATGAAAAAGGTGAACCCGCTCCGGTTTATTCGATTGCCAGCGGCTTGGATTATCCTTCCGTCGGTCCGGAACACGCTTTTCTGCGGGAGATCGGTCGCGTAAAATATGATGTTGCGTCGGACAAAGAGGCTGTCGATGCTTTTTACAAACTCAGCAGACTTGAAGGAATAATTCCCGCTCTCGAAAGTTCTCACGCCGTCGCTTACGCCATACGCCGGGCGAAAGAGTCCGGTGCAGGCTCGATCCTCGTAAACTTGAGCGGTCGCGGCGACAAAGATTTGGATTACGTTATAGAAAATTACGGCTTTGAAGACGAAAATTAAATCCTTTGCAAATTGAATTTTTCCGGAAGTTGTCGCACGGTGCGGCAACTTTTTTTGATTTGTTTTTTTCGCCGCAATAATGACTTTTTTTTATCGGTGTGCTATACTCTGCACCGGTTTATTTTTTATTTTGGGGAGGAGATACTTTGAAATACATGACGGGAAATGAAATTCGCGAGGCTTACCTCGAATTTTTTGCAAAGAAGAAAGGTCATTTGAGAATGGAGAGTGCGTCGCTGATTCCGAAAGACGATCCCACTCTTTTGATGATCGGTGCGGGAATGGCT
>CAJOOE010000176.1 GCA_905236145.1 uncultured Selenomonadaceae bacterium | reverse complement strand
TATTTTTATGCTTGTCAAATGTTCAAGGGATTCAGTCCGCAAAATTTAATGAAGTTCGGTCAATTTGACGACCGGTATTTTATGGATTCCGCAGACATCACTCCGGAAATTGCACAAAAATTTCTCGCATATTATTGGAGATTGCAGAACGAAGTAACCGACGATTTCTTTGCACGCTACAGAAAAACAAAAATGCCGATTCAATTTCCGTAAATCCTCCGTCTTTTTCGCGGCAAATAAAAAAGTTTCCGGAAAAAATTTTTTCTTCCCGGAAACTCTTTTTTCGTGTGAACAAAATCGAACAAATTTTTTATTTGAAGTAACGATCTCTCAAGCCTTTGAAACCTTTGCCGTGACGTGCCTCGTCTTTGCCGGTTCATGAACTGTATCCCGGGTCGCGTCAAGGTTAAGTTGTTTTATTTGAAGTAACGATCTCTCAAGCCTTTGAAACCTTTGCCGTGACGTGCCTCGTCCTTCGCCATTTCATGAACTGTATCATGGATCGCGTCAAGGTTAAGTTGTTTTGCAAGAGCGGCAAGGTCTTTCTTGCCCTGACACGCACCGTGTTCTGCGGCAATTCTCGCCTCAAGATTTTCTTTTGTGGACGCTGAAACGACTTCGCCCAAAAGTTCCGCGAATTTTGCGGCGTGTTCGGCCTCTTCCAAAGCATAGCGACGGAAAGCCTCGCCGATTTCCGGATAACCTTCGCGATGTGCGGCACGACTCATTGCAAGGTACATTCCGACTTCCGTACATTCGCCGGTAAAGTTTTGACGCAACCCTTCGATAATGCGTTCGTCAACGCCCTTTGCCACTCCGATGACGTGTTCGTCCGCGAAAACCAATTCGCCGGATTGTTCTTTAAATTTTGATGCGGGAGCCTTGCAAACCGGACAAACTTCCGGCGGAGCGTCGCCTTCGTGAACATAACCGCAAACAGTGCAAACATATTTTGCCATTTTTTTACCCTCCATAAAATAAAAATTTTTCATACATACGCAAGACGCATTATAACACGTCGAAGATTTTTTGAAAAGAGTTTTTGCAAAATTCGGAAAAGCGGATTGCCGGATTACGATAAAACTGCGGAAAAATTTGCAGGATTTTTTGAGCCGTTGAAGAAGGTTTATCAAAATTTTTCAGGTGACTCTTGCAAAAAAAGAACGGGAGAATTTTAAATGATAACGATTGAAGATATTTTGGAAACAAACAGAATGATAACCGAAAACAAATTGGACGTTCGCACGATTACGATGGGAATTTCCTTGCGTGATTGTGCTCATCCGAATCTTGAATCTTTTTGCCGAAATGTTTATGACAAAATCACAAAGTCAGCGGAATTTTTGGTAAAGACCGGCGAAGAGATTGAATCGGAGTACGGCGTTCCCATTATCAACAAGCGAATTTCGGTTACGCCGATTGCTATAGCGGCTGAGGCTTGCAAAACCGACAGTTACGTCCCCGTAGCCGAAACTCTGGACAGAGCGGCGAAGGAAGTCGGAGTAAATTTTATCGGCGGTTTCGGTGCATTGGTAGAAAAAGGTTTTACACACGGCGACAGAATTTTGCTTGAATCAATTCCTCAAGCTCTCGCCACGACCGACATTGTCTGCAGTTCCGTCAACCTTGCCTCGACAAAGGCGGGAATAAATATGGACTGCGTCAGGGAGGCAGGGGAAATAATAAAGCGGACGGCGGAATTGACCCGCGATCGTCAGGGAATCGGCTGTGCAAAACTTGTATTTTTCGCAAACGCTCCCGGCGACAATCCGTTCATGGGCGGTGCTTTTCACGGAGTCAGCGAGGCGGACACGGTCATAAATGTCGGGGTAAGCGGGCCGGGCGTTGTCAAACACGCATTGGAAGATATGAAAGGTGCGAATTTTACCGAAGTTGCCGAAACGATAAAAAAGACGGCGTTCAAAATTACCCGCGTCGGTCAGCTCGTCGCAAGAGAGGCGGCAAAGCGTTTGGGCGTTCCCTTCGGAATAATTGATTTGTCTTTGGCACCCACTCCGGCTATCGGCGATTCCGTCGCAAGGATTTTGGAAGAGTTGGGACTTGAGGCTTGCGGTATACCGGGTACGACTGCCGCTCTTGCCCTTTTAAACGACGCAGTTAAAAAAGGCGGCTTGATGGCAAGTTCGCACGTCGGCGGGTTGAGCGGTGCATTTATTCCGGTCAGCGAAGATGAAGGAATGATTGCGGCGGTTACCGAAGGAAGTTTGTCGATCGAAAAACTTGAGGCGATGACTTGTGTATGCAGTGTCGGGCTTGATATGATTGCCGTTTCCGGTGACGTGAGTGCGGCGACTTTGAGCGGAATAATTGCGGACGAGGCGGCAATAGGTGTCGTAAACAATAAAACCACCGCCGTCAGAATTATTCCGGTTCCCGGTGCGAAGGTCGGGGACAGCGTGGAGTTCGGCGGACTTTTGGGACATTGTCCGGTTATTCCGGTCAGGAACGACCGGAGTTCTGAGGCTTTTATCGCTCGCGGCGGGAGAATACCGGCTCCGCTCAGAAGTTTGACAAATTAAAAAATCGGTTACAAAAAAAATTTTCCGGTCGCCTGATTTTTTCAAATTCTGCGGTCGGAATTTTTTTGTCGAATTTTGTCAGCTGTTATAGATTACGAAAGTCAAAAATGCATTCAAAATAAAAATTGCAATTATGGAAGATACTACGGTTTTTGTGGTTGCTTTTCCGACGCCTTCCGCACCGTCCGGACAATTCAGCCCGTAATAGCAACCGAGAACCGCGATTACATTTCCGAAAAAGACGGCTTTAATGAGTCCTCCGGTCATATCGTAAATATCGACAAACATAGTGATTGAGTGCATGAAAAGATATGAACTTATCCCGGAATAAAACACCGCCACGCACCAGCCGCCGAAAACTCCGATTAAATCGCCGAAAACGGTGAGCAGGGGAACGACAACCATGCAAGCCAACATTCGCGGGACAATCAGATAATTTGAAGGACTGACCGCCATGACTTTCAAAGCGTCGATCTGTTCCGTGACTTTCATGGTACTGATTTCCGCAGTTATCGCGGCTCCCACTCTGCCGGCACAAACCACGCCGACAAGAACCGGCCCCAATTCGCGTCCGATTGCTATTGCTATTAACCCGCCGACGGTCGATTGTGCTCCGAATCTTATAAGTTCGTGAGCCGTCTGCAAAGTGAAAACCACTCCGGTGAAAAGCAGAGTAAGCGAAACTATCAGGAGAGAATCAACTCCCAAATGCGACATTTGTGCGATTATTTGTTTTATTCGCGGCTTGCGTCCGAGTTGTTTCATGGTGTCGGCGTAAAGCAAGACGATCGTCCCGAACTCCTCAGCCCGCCGAATCATAAATTTGCCGACAGTTTCAAAAAATTTTTCCGTCGCACACGCCCCCTTTCCCGCCGGACATTATAACACATTTCAAGAACAGAAAAAAATCTCCTCCGAAATTTCTTTGAGAGGAGATTGCAAAAACTAAATTTTCACTTTTCAAGCGACCAATTCGTAGCCGGCATCGGAAATTACTTTTTCAAAATCTGCATGGGAAATTTCTTTTGTCGAAGTGACTTCCGCAGATTTTTTCTCCAAGCTGACTTCAACTTCGGTAACGCCGTCCATTTTCGCAAGTGCGTCGTGAACGTGTTTTTGACAATGTTGGCACATCATGCCTTCGATTTTCAATTCTGTTTTCAATTTGTTTTCCTCCTCAAAAATTTTTTCGTTTGAAACAACGGTTTCAATTTTTACATCCGAAATTTGCGGCAAGACTTCCGGCGAATTTTCAGACCGGTTTATTTTGAAAAATTTCAGCCGCAGAGCGTTTAAAACCACGCAGACGCTTGACAAACTCATCGCCGCCGCTCCGATTGTCGGGGAAAGTTTTATTCCGAAAGCCGGGTAAAAAATTCCTGCGGCAAGCGGTATACAAATTATATTGTAGAAGAACGCCCAAAATAAATTTTCTTTTATGTTTCGGATAACGGCTTTGCTTAACTTTATCGCACTTACCGCGTCTTTCAAATCGTTTCTCATCAAAACCGCGTCCGCACTCTCGATCGCAACGTCGGTACCGGCACCGATCGCAATTCCCAAATCCGCCGTCGCCAGTGCGGGAGCGTCGTTTATTCCGTCGCCGACCATCGCGACCTTTCGCCCGGATTTTTTTAATTCTGCGATTTTATTCGCTTTTTCTTCCGGCAAAACTCCGGCAATAACTTTTTCTATTCCCAAGCGTTTTGCCGCAACTTTCGCAGCCCCTTCATTGTCCCCCGTAAGCATTACAACGTCAAGCCCCAAATTTTTAAAATCTTCGACCGCCGCACCGGAAGATTTTTTTTCAATGTCTGCCGCCGCAATTATTCCGATGATATTTTTTTCGCGGGAAAAAATTATCGGCGTTTTTCCTTCGTCGGCAAGCGTCTTGATTTTCTCTTCGATTTCGGAAAAATTCGCTCCGATCTCCCGCAAAAATTTTTCGTTGCCGCCGAAATATTTTTGTCCGTCAATTTCCGCTTGAATACCTTTGCCGAAAACAGCTTGAAAATTTTTCGGCTCGGCGGGCAAAATTTTTTTCTCCGCCGCAAAATTTTTTATCGACTCGGCAAGGGGGTGTTCGCTGCCTTTCTCAAGCCCTGCGGCAATTTTCAAAAGTTCTTCCGGCGAAATGTTTACCGTGACAATATCCGTTACAAAAGGTTTTCCCTCCGTCAAAGTTCCGGTCTTGTCCGTGACGATCGTATCAATCTCATGAGCCGTTTCCAAAGCCTCGCCGGATTTTATCAAAATGCCGTTTTCCGCACCCTTGCCCGTCCCGACCATTATTGCGACCGGAGTGGCAAGACCCAAAGCACACGGGCAACTTATAACCAAAATCGAAATTGCGACAGAAAATGCAAATTCAACGCCGGCACCGCTTGCAAGCCAAAAACCTCCCGCCGCAAGCGAAACAAAAATTACAACGGGGACAAAAATCCCGGCAATTTTATCTGCGGTCTTTGCAATCGGAGCCTTGCTCGCACTCGCCTCCCCGACCAGCGAAATAATTTTGCCGATGACCGTATCGCCGCCGACTTTTTCCGCCCGGAATTTTATAAATCCGCTTTTGTTTATCGTGCCGCTTGTAACTTTATCGCCCGGAACTTTATCGACAGGAATACTTTCACCGGTGACGGCAGATTCGTCAACGCTTGTCATTCCTTCAAAAATAATTCCGTCCGCCGCGAAACTTTCGCCCGGTCTTACGACAATTTCGTCACCGATCTCCAATTCTTCCGCCGAAATTGTTATCTCTTCGCCGGAGCGAATGACCGTTGCCGTTTTCGGTGCAAGATTCATCAATTTTTCGACGGCGGTGCTTGTCTTGCCTTTAGCCCTTGCCTCAAGAAATTTTCCGACGGTTATCAGAGTGACAATCATTCCGGCAGATTCAAAGTACAAATTTTTTCCGTACTCTTCGACAAGTGAAAAATTTCCGTGTCCCAAGCCGCGACCTATTTCAAAAAGTGCAAACGCTCCGAAAACAGCCGCCGCCATTGAACCGAGTCCGACAAGGCTGTCCATATTCGGCGAACCGGCAAAAAGATTTTTGAAACCGTTCACATAATATTTTCGATTAAGATACATTATCGGCAGGACGAGCAAAAATTGCGAGAAGGCAAAGGTTACGGCATTTTCCCGCCCGTCAAAAATTTCCCGGACAAAATCCGGCACCGGGAAAGGCAACATATTGTGCATTGAAATACAGACAGTCGGCAGGAGAAAAATTATTGACCAAACAAGCCGAAATTTCATTTCGGAAATTTCCCGGTCAATCGTCCTCTCCGGCGTTGAAATTTTTGCAACGGATTTTTTCTGCGGCGAATTTTTGAGCGATGCCCCGTAACCGGCATTTTCAACCGCCTTTATAATTTCGGAGCCGGAAATTTTCGCGTCGTCGTATTTCACCTGCATTGAATTTGTCAAAAGATTTACGCCGACATTTTCTTCCCCTACAATTTTTGCGACTGCTTTTTCAACTCTTGAAGAACAAGCCGAGCAGCTCATTCCGGTTATGTTGTAAGTTTCTTTAATCAAATTATATTCCTCTTATTTTTTCGGCAACGCAAAACGCGAAAACCGTCCCGCCGGGAAGGATCTTCGCGTCTTTATAAATCCGAAAGCCGTCACCGGCCTGAAAATTTTCGATATGGTCGGAACGACGAGATTTGAACTCACGACCTCTTCCACCCCAAGGAAGCGCTCTACCAAACTGAGCTACGTCCCGAACG
>CAJOOE010000175.1 GCA_905236145.1 uncultured Selenomonadaceae bacterium | reverse complement strand
AAATTCGTTTCGTCAGACCGGTTTTGCGTATCCGGAAAACTTATCCAGCAGTTTTTTAACCGGGCGCATATTTGTAATTTCCATATAACCGAAAAGTCCCTGCGGACGATAGAACATCAACAAAATCAGGGCGAGCGCGTAAATTATCATTCGGACTTCCGGGAAAGATGCCAATGCCGCCGAAATAAATGTTACGACGAATGCGCCGGCAATTGATCCCGTTATCGAACCCAAGCCGCCCAAAACGACCATTATCAAATAGTTGAACGATGCCATAAATGTAAAGGAGTTCGGGCTTATCAAATAAAATTGATGGGCAAAAAGTCCTCCCGCAACTCCGGCAAACGCCGCACCGATCGTGAACGCCATGACTTTGTAACGGGTGGTATTTACTCCCATTGCCTCAGCCGCGATCTCGTTTTCACGAATTGCGATACAGGCTCTGCCGTGCGCCGAATTTACAAAGTTTTTGATTACGAAAAGAGTTATCAGCATTACGAAAAATACCCATGCAAAATTCGTGTAATGCGGAATACCTTTAAATCCTGCCGCGCCGCCGACGTAATCAATGTTCATTATTACGATTCGGATAATTTCGCCGAGTCCCAAAGTAGCTATTGCAAGATAATCTCCGCGCAATCTCAAAGTCGGAAGTCCGATCAAAAATCCCAAAGAACCTGCCGCAATCGCTCCCAAAATCAAGGCGACAATCAAAGGCAGTCCGAATTTTACCGTCGCCACAACCCCGACATACGCGCCTATTGCCATAAATCCGGCGTGTCCGAGTGAAAATTGTCCGGTATACCCGTTAATCAAATTTAAACTTGCCGACATTATGACATTTACGCAGATCAAAATTATATTCAATTCCCAAAAAGAGCCGATTATCCGGTTGCTTATCATAAGTTGCAGAACCGCAAAAAGCACCAATCCGAATACAAGCATCATAAAATCTTTTTTTCTCAATGCGCTCATGACTTACACCTTCTCACTTGTATTCTTGCCGAAAAGTCCGCCGGGCTTTATAAGCAAAACCAAAATCAAAATTGCGAATGCCGCCGCATCTCTGAAGGTTGATGACAAAAATCCGGCAACGAGTGCCTCAATTACTCCCAAAATTATTCCGCCGACAACCGCGCCGGGCAAAATTCCTATTCCGCCCAAAACGGCCGCAACGAACGCTTTCAAGCCGGGCATTATTCCCATAAGCGGATCAATCGTGTTGTAATAAATTCCGACCAAAACTCCTGCGGCGGCCGCCAATGCGGAACCTATACAGAAAGTAAGCGAAATTATTTTATCGGAATCAATCCCCATAAGTTGAGCGGTTTCCGTGTCAAAACTTGCCGCACGCATGGCCTTGCCGACTTTTGTCTTGTTGACAATGTAAGTCAAAATTCCCATCAACACGATCGTTATTCCGAAAATAAAAACCTGCTGACCGTTCAAAACAAATCCGGCAATGTCAAACGACGAACTTCCGAAAACGTCCGGGAAAGTTCGCGGCGTGGGTGTGACAAAATACATACTCGTATATTCAAGGAAAAATGAAACGCCGATGGCCGTAATCAAAATTGAAATTCGCGGGGCGTGTCGGAGCGGTTTGTAAGCAAGTTTTTCGACAAGCATACCCAAAAATCCGGTGACGACCATTGAAATCAAAAGTGCCGGGACAATCGGCAAATTTCCGAAGGTTATCGCGAAAAATCCGATATACGCGCCGACCATGTAAATATCGCCGTGCGCAAAATTTATCAATTTTATGATTCCGTAAATCATTGTGTAACCGAGCGCAATCAGGGCGTAAATGCTTCCCAGACTGACTCCGTTTATAAGTTGCTGAACGAATTGCTGAAAAAAATCCATCAGCCGATCGACCTCCTTATCAAAAAATTCGCCGGCAACATCAAGGGGGGTGATATTGACGGCTTTCAATTCCGGTAAAAAAATTACTTCAACAGGACGGCAACGACAAGGGCGGCAATACCGACAACCACCGCACCAATCCCGGCGGTTGTTGCCGTGACCAAACTTTGAACGTGCTTGGTGATGTTGTCCATTTT
>CAJOOE010000174.1 GCA_905236145.1 uncultured Selenomonadaceae bacterium | reverse complement strand
CTCCCAAGAAAAGTTTGCTGCCGGTGTAATTCACCTGAACACCTTGATAATTTGCAACTTCATCATTTGCAAAAGAACCGGCAATACTCGCGTTTCCGAAATTGTTTATATTCCAACGCCCCGCCTCCAAAATTGCCTTGACTTTGTTGCCGATTTCGATTCGACCGCCGGAAAAATATTCGTCCGTCGTCAAGCCTTCGTCGTTGCAGCTGTAATTCGGCATTTTACCGACCGCAACGACGAAATGATTATACTTCCCCTCTGCGTATCCGTAAGTCATTTTTAAATCGTTCGTCGTGTCTTTTTTCATATCGACGCGGGCGGTAAAGCGTCCGTAAACTTTCCAATGATCGTTGATTTCGGCTGTCGGGAAAAGTCGAAGTTCTCCGCGATTCACATTGTTTTTAATCGTTTTCCCGGCGGCATTTTCAATTCTGTTGCTCCAATAAAGCTGACGATATTCCCCCGTCCATTTCACTCTGTCGGCATTTTTTTCAAGTTCCGAAACTCTTACGCCGAGATTATCGAGCTCTTCGCGAAATTCGGCGGCAAGTTTTTCAAGCTCCGGATTTTTTGTGCCGGCGGGTTGTTTTGCAAGAGCCTTTGCAATCATCTGTGCCGTTTCGTAGCGTGTAATACTTCTGTTGCCCAAATATTTTCCGTCGCCGTAACCTTCGATAACTCCTTCGCTTGCCAATTTGACAATCGAAGAATACGCCCAATGATTTTCCGGAACGTCGGCAAAAGGATTTTGAGCGGCAAAAGTTGTTGCCGTTCCTGCCGTCAATGCCGTCGCCAAAATCAAAACAAATTTACTTTTCAATTTAAATACCTCCGATTTTCACAGCGAAAATATCTTTCGGTCGTCAAATTTTTTTGCGTAAATCGCAAACAGCGGGACGGAATCATATTCCACGCCCGTATCTTTGTGGACGAGCGGCGAAATATCATAATCGCAATTTACCTCAAAGTTGAGAGAAGTCAAAAGTTCGATGTCCCATTGAGGACGGCTGTGCTTACTTATCCGCAATTCGTTTTTTATCGAATTACATTCTTCGAGCATTTCAAAATCAACTTCGCCCTTCGCACAAGTCTGCTCATTCAAAAAATTTTTATCGCCGTAATCCGAATCGAAATTCATCAAAATGCCGCCGATTTTCAAAACTCTGCTCCATTCCCTGTAAGCCTGCATCGCGTCCGGCAAAGTCCAAGTCAAATTTCTGCTGACAACCGCATCAAAAGTTTCATCGGCAAAATCAAGTTCTTGAGCGTTCATCAGTTTAAATTCTGCACGGCAGCCGAATTCAAGCGAATTTTTTTTTGCCTCGCGAATCATTTTCGGCGAAATATCCGTCCCTGTGACATCATGACCGCACTTTGCCAAAAGTATCGAAAAAAATCCGGCACCGGTTCCGACGTCAAGAATTTTCAACGGCTTTTCGGCGGGAAGGTGTTTTGTCAACAAATCAAGCCAAGCCTCCCCGTTGACTCCGCCAAGTTCGATTTTTCTCACCCGGCTGAATTCCGGGCTGCGTTTGTTCCAATAATTTTCTATCCTGCGTTCGATGAGTTCGCCGGAATCAAAATTTTTCTCCGGCTCTTTAAATGCGTACTTCATTCAATAACCTCACTTCATTTTAAAAAAATCCGCCGCCAAAAGTTCACGCGTGTACTCGGATTTTGCATTTTTTATCACTTCGTCGGTCAAGCCTTCTTCCGCAAATTTTCCCTCGTGCATTACGGCGACGCGATCCGCGATTTTCGGCAAAATGTTTAAATCGTGCGTTATGAAAAGGCAGGCGATATTTTTTTCCCGGCAAAGTTTCCCGATTAACTTTACAATTTGAGATTGGACTGTAACGTCAAGTGCACTCGTCGCCTCGTCGCAAATCAAAAGTTTCGGTGATATGGAAATCGCCCTTGCCGTCGCCGCCCTTTGACATTGACCGCCGCTGACTTCATGAGGGTAGCGTTCGGAAAATTCCGGCGGCAACCCGACTTCCTCAAGCAAATTTTTCACCCGCTCGCCGATATTGTCGAATCCGAAATTTTTCAAAGGTTCGCCGATACTCTGCCCCAGTGTCCGTCGCGGATCGAAGGAATCTTCCGGCATTTGAAATATCATCTGCATATTTTTGTAAGCGTCTTTCAACTTTACCCCTTCGGCGTTCGTTATATCCTCGCCGCAGAGAATTATTTTGCCTTCGTCCGGCGGCATAAGCCTTGCAATTATTTTGACGGTCGTCGATTTCCCGCAACCGCTCCTGCCGACTATCCCCAAACATTCGCCTGCATTTAAAGAAAAATTCAAATCGTTCAAGACCGGTTTTGAGCCGAATTTTTTACTCAAATGCTCGACTTTCAACACTTCCAATTTCCGGACACCGCCTCTGTCAATTCCCGCGTATATTCCTCTCGCGGCGAATCGAATATTTGATCTTTCGTCCCGAACTCCACCGGATTACCGTCTTTCATTATCAAAACATAATCCGAAATGTACCGGGCAACGCCCGGGTGATGAGTTACGATTAAGATTGAAATTTTTTGCCTTTCCCGCAATTTCAGCAATTCTTTCACAACGCCGACTTGAGTTATTGTGTCAAGGGCACTCGTCGGTTCGTCGGCAAGCAACAGTTTCGGCTCAAGCATCATCGCCGCCAAAATTCCGGCTCGCTGTCCCATTCCTCCGCTCAATCTGAACGGATATTCTTGCAAAATTGATTCGTCCAAGTCGATATTTTTCATAAAAACTTTTGCCCGCTCGATAAATTCCGATTTGCTCCGGTCTTTATGTTCCCTTACGCTTTCGTAAATCTGTTCGCCTATTTTGCGAATGGGACAAAATGATGCCGTCGCATTTTGAAAAATCATGGCAATCGACTCGCCGGAAATTTTTCTGCGTTCTTCGTCGTCAATTTCCGTTATGTCCCGTCCGTCAAATATGACTTGCCCCGCACTTATTTTTCCCGCCCGTCCCAAAAGTCCGCTTATCGCTTTCAGAACTGTCGATTTTCCGCTGCCGCTCTCCCCGACTATCGCCAAAATCTTGCCGCGTTCCAAGTCAAAATTTATGTTTCGGACGACGTTGGTTTTGCCGTAATCGACAGCCAAATTTTTCACCGACAAAATCATTTTTTCTCAAGCTCCGGACGAATTTCATAATAATCGGACGGGTGAGCGGTAAAGCCTTCGACATTCGGTTTCATTACAAAAGACATTCTCAAATGCGAGGCGTAAAATAAAGCACAGTCGTCCAAAATTTTTTGCGACATTTTTACGGCAATTTCCGAACGCTTTTCGGTACCGTATGTATTGTGAAGTCGGTTTTCAAGTTCCGTAATTTCCGGGCTGTCGTAAAATCCGGCATTGTCAACCGCACCTTTTACAATGTGACTTGTGAAATAATATTCGGGATCTCCCGTCGGAGCCGTGACTATTGCTTTACTGAAAATATCATAGTCCCCGCTCTTCAAAAAAGTTTTGTAATTGTCCGTCGCGTTTACGTTCAACTTGATACCGATTTTCTTCAAATTTGCCTGAGCCGATTCCGCCAAAAGCGGCAACTCTTGTCTTGAAGTGTAAGTCAGATAACGAAGTTCAAGATTTTTCCCGTTCTTGTCAACGTAACCGTCGCCGTCGGTATCTTTCCACCCGGATTTTTCCAAAAGACTTTTCGCCTCGTCCAAATTGTAATCGACGGTGCGGACGGCATTGTCACCGAAAGACAAATTCGCCGGGAAGGGTCCGACCGCCGGAGTGCCGTTGCCGTTCAACAAAACTTCGGTAAAATTCTTTTTGTCGATTGACATGGAAATTGCCTTGCGAACGTTCAGATCTTGCAATTCCGGAGTTTTGTAATTGAAAGCCGCCTGATAAATTCTTGAAGTGTCCGTCCGGCTGATTTTATATTTGTCCGGCTCTTTCGTGAAAAGTTGCAAACTTGAGTAAGGCAAGCCCTGCACAGCGTCAAGTTCTCCGTTCTGCATTGCCATTGTCAAAGTGTCGCCGTCCGGTATACTTCTTATCGTGACTTTATCCATTTTCGGCTTTACTTCACCCCAATAATTTTCATTCTTCACCAAGTCAATTTGAGTGTCGGTGACTTTAACCGCCTTGTAAGGTCCGGTTCCCACGACAATGCTGTCATGTTCTCCCGCCTCAGTGTCAATTATGCAGCCGTAAGGATCGGAAAGATAATTCAAAAGAGCGGGAACTTTTTCGGTCGAATGAATTGTCACGGATAAGCTGTCTGACGTAATCGAATCAATTTTTAAATCTTTCGGTGCACGGTCATGCTTTTCGATTAAATCGTCAAGACAAGCCTTGACCGCCGCCCCGTCAACTTGCTTTCCGTTGCTGAACACAACATTTTCTTTCAAATTTATTTTTATCGTGTAATCGTCGATCTGTTCAAAATCTTTTGCAATCCACGGCTCAAGCTCCATTTTTTCATTGAATTTAAAAAGCGTTTCGCCTATGCCGTAGCGAAGTGTACTCCAGCCGACGTAAGATTCATGAGGATTTGTTCCGACATTTTCCATGGCAACCCCGTAAGCCATAGTGCCGTAAACAAAAGATTTCTTGTCGTCCGGGCTTTGAGCCTTCTCCCCGCCGCAGCCGCCGAAAATTGTCATTGAAAGCACAGCCGCCGCAATCGCCAAAAATTTTTTCCTTCTCATTAAAATACCTCCCGCCTTTGATTTTTCGGATCCATTACATCGCGAATTTTGTCGCCGAGAAGATTGAACACGGCGACCGTTATAAAAATTGCCGCACCGGGCGACAAAATTACCCAAGGAGCAGTTTGTATCATCGAGCGACCGTTATTCATCATCGCTCCCCATTCGGCAGTCGGCGGCATCGCTCCCAGTCCCAAAAACGACAAGCCCGCCAATTCCATTATTATCGTCCCTATATCCAATGCGGCAGTAACCAGCACCGGTCCGGCAATATTCGGAAGAACGTGACGATACAACATTTCAATCGAGCCGGTTCCCGCCATTTTCGCCGCATCCATATAAGGCATGGAGCGGACGGTCAAGACCAAGCCGCGAGAAATTCTTGCATATTTCGGCCAGCCGATTACCGCAAGAGCCGCCGCCGCATTGAACAGACCGCCGCCCAATACTCCCGCCGCCGCAACCGCAAAAATCATTTGAGGAAACGCCAGAAATATATCGGACATTCTCATCAAAAATATATCAATCTTCCCGCCCTTATAACCGCAAATCGCTCCGATCAAACTTCCGAAAACCGAAATTGTCAAAAGCAACAGCAAAGACGCACAAAGAGTTGTTTGACTTCCCATTATCACCCGCGACAAAACATCGCGACCGTAACGATCCGTCCCGAGTAAATTTGTCGAATTTGGAGCCGCCAACGCTCCCTCAAGGTCTTGCAGGTAAGGATCGTAAGGCGTGAGAAAAGGAGCGAACACGGCAACGAAAATTAAAATGCCGGTCAAAATCAAAAAGGGAATTAAAGGACGATAACGCTTGCTCAACCGGCACCGCCCCCTTCGCCGTACCTGATGCGGGGATCGAGGTAATGATAAAGCAAATCAGCCGCCAAATTCATAAAAACATAAATAACGGCCATCCAAACGACGTAAGCCTGAATCAAAGGATAATCCTTCATCAAAATTGCATCGACAGCCATTTTTCCCACGCCGTCCCACATAAAAATTGTTTCGACTATCGCGGTACCGCCGAGCAGGGATCCCATTGACAAGGCAAGCAAGGTAATTATCATTATGAGCGAAGATTTCAAGACGGATTTTATCAAAATTGTCCCGGTACTCACCCCGCGAGATTTCGCACCGGTTACATAAGGTTTTTCCAATTCTTCCAAAACGACCGCACGAATTTGCCGGGTATATTTCGCACCCATCGCCGTCGTCAATGTCAAAGCCGGCATTATGATACTCTGCCAATCGCCGGGCTTGCCCATAATCGGCAACAAATTTAATTTGAGAGCGAGAAAATAAATGAGCAACAAGCCGACGAAAAAATTCGGCATCGAATTGCCGATAAAACTCAATATTCTTATCACATAGTCGATAAATTTATTTTGTTTGACGGCGGCAATTATTCCGAGAGGAGTCGCAATAAAAATCGTCAAAATTATCGAAACCGCCATGAGTTCGACCGTCGCCGGCAATTTGTCCGCGAAAGTTTCAAAAACCAACTTCCCGCTGATAAACGAACGTCCCATGTCGCCGGTTGCAACGCCTTTGAGCCAACGCCCGTACTGAATCAAAAAAGGTTGATCCAAACCCAGCTCCGCACGCTTTGCGGCTTTTACTTCCTCGGACGCACCGCCCTGCTCATAAATCACATCAACCGCATCATCTGCTGCAAATTGCATCATTCCGAAAGTCAAAAATGTTATACCGAGTAAAATCGGTATAAGTTGTATAAATCTGCTCAAAACATATTTTCCCATTGTCCGACTTCACTCCAAAAAAATTTTACGCTTCGATTATAAAAAATTTTTTCAAAAAAAAACAAGCCCCCCCGCAGGGGGGAGGTCGATTATAATTTTAAAACGCGAACCGATTTTTATAATTCAATTTCCCAAAACTTCTTTCAACGCCTGCCCGGTATAAGAATTTTCGACAGTCGCAACTTCCTCCGGCGTACCTTTCGCGACAACTTCGCCGCCCCTGTTCCCGCCGTCCGGTCCCAAGTCGATAATGTAATCCGCACATTTTATCACGTCAAGATTGTGTTCGATAATCACGACGGTATCACCTCTGTCAACCAGTCTTTGAACAACGTCGATCAATTTTTTTACGTCGTCGAAGTGAAGTCCGGTCGTCGGCTCGTCCATTATGTAAATGTTTGAAAGTCTGCCCTGAGGCCTTGCCAATTCCGTCGCAAGTTTCACCCGCTGAGCCTCGCCGCCGCTCATTGTATTCGCCGGCTGACCGAGTTCGATATATCCCAAGCCGACATCGTGAAGGACTTGTAACATTCGCGAAATTGAAGGGACATTTTCAAAAAGTTCCAGAGCCTCATCAACCGGCATTGAAAGAACGTCGGCAATACTTTTATCCTTGTATTTTACTTCCAGAGTTTCAAAATTGTACCTTGCACCTTTGCAAACGTCGCAGGTGACGTAAACGTCCGGCAAAAAGTTCATGGGAATTTTTAAAATTCCGTTGCCGTGACAATGATCGCAACGCCCGTCGGACAAATTGAAACTGAATCTGCCGGGCAACCAACCACGCATTTTTGCACCGGGAGTTTCGCTGTAAAGTTTCCGGATCTTGTCGAAAATTTTTGTGTATGTTGCGGTATTGGAGCGGGGACTTCTGCCGATGGGATCTTGATCTATCTTTATAATTTTGTCAATCCCCAAATTTTTCAACAAAGTCCTTTGATTTTCTATGTAAGGGTGAAAAACTTCTTCGATCAGAGTAGACTTGCCGCTGCCCGAAACTCCCGTGACCAGAGTCAAAACTCCGACCGGAATATCGACGGAAATATTTTTCAAATTGTTGACGGAAATATTTTTAAGGCTGAAAGTCTTTGTAAATTTTCGCCGCTCGGAAGGCACCGGAATTTTTTTTCTGCCGCTCAAATAATCGCCGGTCAAAGATTTTTCGTTCGCCGAAATATTTTCCGCCGTGTCGATCGCAACCACTTCGCCGCCGTTTTTCCCGGCACCCGGTCCGATGTCCACTATAATATCCGATTCTCTCATTGTTTCTTCGTCGTGTTCGACAACCAAGAGAGTATTTCCCAAGTCCCGCAATTTTTTCAAAGTCGCCAAAAGTTTTTTGTTGTCGTGGGCGTGAAGTCCGATTGAAGGCTCGTCCAAGACATAGAGAACGCCGGTGAGAGCGGAGCCTATTTGAGTGGCAAGTCTTATTCTTTGCGATTCGCCGCCGCTCAAACTCGCCGAACTTCGCGACAAAGTCAAATAATCCAGTCCCACGTCGTACAAAAATTTCAGTCTTGCTTTAATTTCTTTCAAAACTTGCTTGGAAATTTTTTTGTCGGTGTCGTTCAAAGTCGGTTCAAGTTCTTCAAAAAATTTTTGACAGGCGGAAATTTCCAGGTCGCAAACTTCCGCAATATTTTTATCTCCGACTTTTACGCTCAAAGCTGTCGGATTTAATCGCTTACCCTTGCAGACGTAACAAGTGCCGAAAGACGAATTTTCAATTTTAAATTCGTGAACGGCATGCATCCATTGATAAACGTCGTCCCAATCATTATATACAAAAATCCTTCCCAGTCCGTCACAATTCGGACAGGCACCCTTCGGACTGTTGAAAGAAAAAAGTTGCGGAGAAATTTCCGGCAGACTTATTCCGCAATCCGTGCAGGCGTTATGTTCGCTGAAAATTTTAACTTCTTCCCCGATGCGAACGAGAACAATGCCCTTGCCGAATTTTAAAGCCGTTTCCAGAGAGTCGGCAAGCCGGGAGCGGATACCTTCGCGAATAATCAACCTGTCAACCACGACTTCGAGATCATGCCTTACGGTTTTTGCAAGTTTTATTTTTTCGGAAAGATCAAGCATTTCACCGTCAACCAGAACGCGAACAAATCCGGCATGACGCAATTCGTCCAAAATTTCCGCATGAGTTCCTTTTTTTTGAGTGACGAGCGGTGCGGTCAAAATAAATTTCGTACCTTCCGGCATTTTCAAAATTTGATTTATCATCTGATCCACGCTTTGCTTTTCGACAGGCTTGCCGCAGTTCGGGCAGTGCGGCTTTCCGATTCGAGCGAAAAGCAACCGCAGATAATCATAAATTTCCGTGACGGTGCCGACGGTCGAACGGGGATTATTGTTCGTCGTCTTTTGATTTATCGCGACGGCGGGACTCAAGCCGTCAATTTGATCCACGTCCGGTTTATCGGGCAGTCCCAAAAATTGGCGGGCATAGCTTGAAAGAGATTCCATGTACCGCCGCTGACCTTCCGCGTAAATCGTGTCAAAAGCCAGAGAAGATTTTCCGCTGCCGGAAACTCCGGTTATAACGACAAATTTATCGCGGGGAATGTCAAGACTTATATTCTTCAAATTGTGAACGCGGGCACCGCGAATTTTTATTTCATTCATTTATAAAAATCCTCTCTCAAAAACCGGGCTTGACACTTAATAAAGCCGACCGAAATTTTTCCGCACTCCCTGTGAACACAACCTAACCTGTGCTTAACTGTGCCTAACCTGTGCTTAACTGTGCTTAACTGTGCTTAACCTGTGCTTAACTGTGCTTAAACCTGTGCTTAACCTGTGCTTAACCTGTGCTTAACTGTGCTTAACCTGTGCTTAAACCTGTGCTTAAACCTGTGCCTAACCTGTGCCTAACCTGTGCTTAACCTGTGCTTAACCTGTGCTTAACCTGTGCTTAACTGTGCTTAACCTGTGCTTAACCTGTGCTTAACTGTGCTTAACCTGTGCCTAACCTGTGCTTAACTGTGCCTAACCTGTGCTTAACTGTGCCTAACCTGTGCTTAACTGTGCCTAACCTGTGCTT
>CAJOOE010000173.1 GCA_905236145.1 uncultured Selenomonadaceae bacterium | reverse complement strand
GGGGTTGTAGCTCAGTTGGTTAGAGTGCCTCGTTGACATCGAGGAGGTCACAGATTCGAGTTCTGTCAGCCCCACCATTTTTATTTTCCGGCTCATTTAGCTCAGTTGGTAGAGCATCTCCGTCACATGGAGGGGGTCGGGGGTTCGAGTCCCTCAATGAGCACCAAAATTGAAAATTACCTGCTCCCGGTGCGGAGCAGTTTTAATTTTGCCGAAAATCTTGCAACAAAAAATCCGGCAGACGATTTTTTCATCGCTCCGGATTTTTTTATTTAGATTTTATCACCGGATTAAAATTTTCCGCCGCCGCCGCCGTGACTTCCGCCACCGCCGCCGGAACTTCCCCCGCCGCCGGATTTCGTCCTCGCTCTGCGTTGTACATTCGTGAAAAGGTAAGTGTCGCGTCTTAAAGTAATATCCACGCCGTTCCGGTCAAGATAATTTCCCGCCTCAACAGCCTTCCGAACATTACTCATGGAGCCGATTAAAATATTTCTCACAAACACGCCGAGCAGAATTGCAAGACAGACCGCCGCCGTCGCCGCAATCGGATTGAAACCTTGCGAAGGATCGAAAGGCTGACCGTTTTTCTCGTAATAAGTCACAAGTTCGTCGATCGTGTCAAGGTAAGCGTTGCAACCGCCGTAAAAATAGCCTTCGCTCAACTTCCCGACAAACGCTTTCTTGAGATAATCAAAACCTCCGCCGATATTTGTAATTCGCGTTTGCATTTTTACGTCGGTCGAAATGTACCAATCGCGACTTTCCATAGCGACAATTAAACAAATGCCGCCGTTTTCTCCGTTTGAAAAATATCTGTCGAGTTGAGAATTTGCGACGTAAGACGGGTCTTTCGTTCCTATCGTATCAAAAAGATTTATGCCGATCCTTATTTTATGTTTTCTTTCCAGTTGATGAATTTTGTCGGTCAAAGATTTTATTTCGCTCTCCGTCAAAAGTCCCGCCGAATCATAAACCGAGTCCGTCGCCGGATTTTGATTTTGTTCGGCAAAGGTCACGGCAAAACTCAAGACAAAAAATCCGAATGCAAGGAGAGTAAAAATTTTTTTCAACATATTTCCTTACCTCCTCACAAAAACATTTTCAAAATGAAATATAAAATCGGAATGAAAAGCACAGTGCAAATTGCCGGATAAATTAAAGCCTTTGTCGCGTCGTAAGGCAAAGTGCCGACGACTTTTCCGGTCTGTCCGTTCATCATAAAAGTGTACGGTTTGTCTTGATAACGTGTCGTCAAAATCCAAACCGGAACCATCGCATAACAGACTTTTCCTTCCGTCTTTACGACTGCCGAATCTTCCAAAATGTGACCGTCAAAGCCGTTTACCGTACTTTCCAAAACTTCCAACGCACTCTGCTCGACTCTCTTGTCTGCACGGGGGACACACTCTTTTGCGGTAACGTCATATTTGTCGGCAAGGTAGCCGGTAAGGTACGCCGCACTGAAGGGGACAAGTTCCGAATAATCGAAAGGCTCAATACTTTCCATGTAAGTGTCGTCCATTTTTTTGCTGCCGTCCGCAGGAATTTTTTGAAAGGTCATCGTTCCCGCTCGCTGACAGCTGTAGACTTGAGTTTCGGTTATTACTTCCCGTGCAGTTTGATGAACGTGTATTCTCTGTGCTTTAAAGTCCGCCCGTGCCTCAACTTTTGAATCGAAGAGCCAAAAGGGAACGTACATCGGCTGAATTGCCTCAACGCGATTGTTCGCGGTAAAATTTGAAGGTAAAAGGTAATGACCTTTGTAAAATTCTTTCAGTGCGGCAACGGCATCTTGTTTCGTCTTTTTGAACGGAATGAGAAAATCCGGTTTCAGTTGACCGTCGAATCTTTTCGGAATCATCGTCGGATTTCCGCAATAAACGCACTCTGTCGCCATTGTATTTTCGTCGCAGACCAATTCCGCACCGCAACTCGAACACGTTAAAGCCCGGAGTGCGGCAGATTCTTCGTCGCTCCAATTTTCGCCGGCATTTTTTGTATCCCATTTCGCTTGTTTTGCCTCAAGAGCTTTTGCGGCAAGTGCCTGTTTGTCCCGGAAAAGTTCTTCGACTGCGGCAATATCGAGTTCCGAGCCGCAATATTCGCAGGTGACTTTTGCGGCTCCCGGCAGATAACTCAAAGGTGCGCCGCAATTCGGGCATTTGTAACTTACTGATGTTTCGGGCATAACATTTTCCTTTCCGATTAAAACGTCTGAAAAGTTTCTTTATCTTCGGATTGATTATAGCATTTGAGAAAATTTTTTCAACAGTTGCCGAAAATAAGGTTTCGGGAGAAAATTTCGACTCAAATCAAAATGCGGAAACCACCCGTTGAACGGGTGGTTTGCTCAGCCCCTATAAGGGGCAATTACTTGTGGTAGCCCTCTAAAGAGG
>CAJOOE010000172.1 GCA_905236145.1 uncultured Selenomonadaceae bacterium | reverse complement strand
TTTGGCAGAAACGGACTCGGCAATAACTGTCGAGTCCGTTTTGGCGTTTATTTTTCACATACCGAGCGGATTTCCGAAAGAATGAGCGTTTACATCTTTTATCACAGTCTTTTCGGCTTTTCCCAAAACCCAGCCCAGAGCCTTTATTTCCGTGTAAGTCATCAATTTTTGCTGACGGGCTTCACTGCTTGAAGACATACAAAGTTCCTTGTAAACTTCCAGAGCACGATTGTACCGGGCGAGGACTTCCTGAGCGTGACGCATTTTTTCTTTCGGACGATTATAATTTTCCACAGCTTCGTTTATACTGTTTGCGGGCATATCGGACATTTTCAAAAACCTCCACAAAAAAATTTTCCGTTTCAAAAATTATACCACCAAAAAAATTTTTTTCAATCGGATTGTGTCAAGGAATCTTCCGGTTAAGTGCGACAAAAAACTCCGACAAACTTTTTCGCCGGAGTTTTTTCGTTTATTCGGTTGCGTTCGATTCCGTCCGGAAAATCGGAGTCCTCTTTATCGTCGCGGAAACTTCAACCTCCGTGACTTTTGAAGTAATGCCGTCCGGAATTTCAAGCGACAGAGTTTGCTTGAAATTTCTTTGCCCCGCCGGAATATTTGCGGGAACGGTTTTTAAAGTTACCGTCTGCTCCAAAAGTTCTTCAATTCCGGCAATTTCGGTTTGCGGCGTGTCAATCTTCAAGTCACTGATTTCCCAGCCGTCAGCCGTATTCAATTCCGCGACGATGGGAACGGTTTTTTTGCGAACGCCGCTTTCAATTTCAACCGTGACCGTCAAAGCCGAAGGGACAACCCGGACATTTTTGACTTCGCGTCCGTCCTCGTTTACGGCGGTCATGGGAACCTGCAACTCAAAACTTGACGAATTTTCCGACAGTCCGACGTAACCTATAACACGCGTTACTGTCGCAACCAAAGTTCCCGGTCCGACAACCGTAACCATATCTTGAGATTTTTTTATTTCTCTGACGACCGAATCGCCTGCTGTTGAACCCGTGACAATGGTTTCAGCCGGTATCGGTCTTTCGACGAACGGATCTATTTGAACGTGGACGGTGTCCGGATTTGCCGAAACAAATTCAAAACCTTGCGGATAATTTGCATTGACTTCCACATCGTAACTGCCTTCAACAAAGCCGGTTAAATTCACAAAGGCTCGAATATCGTCCGAAGTGTAAGCGGCAAACATTGAGCGGGGAGCACGGAGATTTACTTTAATTTGCCGCTCCGGATAAAACGCCTTAAATCCGCGAGGAGTCCCGGTCGCCGTCAAAGGGACGGAATAACTTCCTTCGATAATCGGATTTTGTTTGTCCATGACGAAGAACCAAAGCACCGTCGCAACGATTAAGGCGATAACTTTTTCCTTGAAATTGTGCCGGAGAATATTTTTCAATCTGTTCATCATTGCCGGCTCCTCCATTTTTCAAAAAAATTTCCGACGTTGATAAAACCTTTGTTGACCGGTTTGCTGAAAATCGGACGAATAAACTCCTCCAGTTTTTCGCCGGTAAGATGCCGGAGTATTTGCCCGTTGTCCGCTATTGAAATTGTTCCGGTTTCTTCACTGACCACCACTATCAAAGCGTCGCACTGTTCGGACATACCTATCGCCGCCCGATGACGTGTGCCGAGTTCGGTGGAAAGTTCCCGGTTCTCCGTGAGCGGCAAAAGACAGCCTGCGGAAATCAATCTGTTTCCGCGAATAATCGCCGCACCGTCATGCAGGGGACGGTTTTTTGTAAAAATATTTTGAATCAATTCGGAAGTCACGAGTGCGTCGGTATGAACGCCGGTCGCACTCACGTCATTCAATTTCATTTCGCGTTCTATTACCATGAGCGCACCCAATTTTTCGGCCGCCATTGCCTTGGTTGCCTTCACAATTTCGCCGGTTGTGTCACGCGTCCTGGCATTTTCGTCAAGCCGGGAATTTTTCGCGAAAAATCCTCCCTGCCCCAAATGCTCCAAAGTTCGCCTGAGTTCCGGCTGAAAGACTATCGGCAAGGCAACCATCAAAACAGTTGCCGTCTGCTGTAAAATCCAAGATATTACATGCAAACTGGAAAACGATGCTATTGCCGTCACTGCGAGAAAAAACAATACGCCCTTGACCAAAGTAATGGCACGGGTATCTTTGAGCATTTGAAAAAATTTGTAAAGTATCACCGCCACTATAAATATGTCGATGATGTCCGTAAAACTCACGGTGGAAAAGAGTCCGCGAAGTTTTGCGGGGAATGAAATTTCAAAATCGAAAGGCACGGACAATTTCTCCTTGCTTGAAAATCTGAAACAATTACGCCCGGTATTTATTCCGGCAATTATTTTTTTCCGGCAATTTTAAAAATTTCCTGCAAGCCTTTCCAATTAAATTCAAACCGGCAAAAATTTTCGCAACAAAAAAATCTCCGAAATTTCACCGGAGATTTTTTCAAATTCGCTTTTCAAAGAATTTTTTTCGCAACTCAAATCAATATTTTTTGCAACGCTCGTACAAATCCGGAGTGTAAGGATTCAAAATATCGTTTGATGACCTTACATAGTCCGCCGGCTGAAGATCGCCGTAATATTTGTCGCCTTTGACTATGAAGTAAAGCATTTCGACCACTCTTGCCGGAATCGGATTGACCTTGTTGAGTTTCGGGAAAGGTTCCACGTCCGTCCCGTTGAAAGGAGCGAGTACCGGATCTATTTCAAACGGGCTGTCGTTTCCGGAAACCGCATCACGCATAAAGAAACGGGCACGGTGTGTTCCGTCTTTCTTTTTGCCGGGATACATAATCGCAAATTCGTAAGAGTCGTAAAAATTGCATTTTACAAAAAGTCTGCCGTCTTTCATTGTTCCGTATTTTATGGTATTTCTTGCTATGTAATGAGTATTTTTCTCCGGGAAAATCGGAGAACCCTTGCCGACCAAGATGACATTGTTTTGAGAATTCAAATGCCATTCGTCCTGAGGAGCGGGGTCGGTGAATACATGCGGCGCGATCTCGGTTATCGCGGCGTGTCCGACATTTAAGCCCAATCCCGTGATGCCGGCAAAGACTGCCGACGCGACAATTTTTGAAAGAAATTTTTTCATTGCAGTTCACCTTCCGTTAAAATACCTCAAATTCCCGCCGCCCTTGCGACGAAAAATTATTTTCATACCGAAAAAATTTTTTCCGCCGCTATTATACCGGATTGTAAAAAAGTTGCAAAACAATTTTTTCATTCTCTCTTCATATTCTCATTTTTTTCATGCGGTCATCTTTTCCGCCAGCCGAACTCCTCAAAACTCTGACGATATTCGATTCTCTCGAAAAAACTTTTCATTGTATTTTCCGTCTGAAAAATCGGTATTCGCTCCAAAGCGTACATATTGCTGCCGAGATCGTCATTCCCGTATTTCACGGTAAAAGCTCCTCTGTACCCGACATCGCGGGCAATTCCGGCAATATGCAAATTGTAAGTGCCGGTCGGGTAAGCCAAAAATTCCACGCTGTTGCCCAAATTCTGCTCGATCATACTCTTTGAATTTAAAAGTTCGTTGCGGATTTCGTCGTCCGGCAATTCTTCCAAAGCGATATGGTTCATGGTGTGCGATTCTATGGAAATTCCGTTCTGCTCCATTTCCCGGAGTTG
>CAJOOE010000171.1 GCA_905236145.1 uncultured Selenomonadaceae bacterium | reverse complement strand
TGTGGGAATTTGCGGAATTATTTCCGGCGAAGTGACTTTGTCCAGGCAAGCCGCCATAAATGCCTGCTGACGGCGAACGCGACCTATGTCGCCTTCTTCGTCGCGGTATCTGACGTAAGTGACTGCGGTCTGTCCGTCCATATGCTGTTCACCGGGATACAAGTCAATAATGAGACCGCCGTCGTCGTCCCAAGGATCTTCGTAAAACATACGCTTTTCGACGTTTATATCAATTCCGCCGATCGCGTCGATAATCTTAACGAAACTCTTGGTATTTACTATGACGTAGTGATTTATGTCCACGCCGAGAAAATTTTCGACGGTCTGTTCCGTCAAAGCTTCGCCGCCGTGAGCAAACGCCGCATTTATTTTGTCGTAGCCGCGTCCGCGAATTTTTACGCGGGTATCGCGGGGAATGGAAAGCAGTGCGGCTTGATCCGTAGTCGGGTCAATGGTGGCAATCATCAAAGTATCGGAACGCCCGACATCGTCCTTGCGAACGTCCACGCCCATTATCAAAACAGTAGTCTTGTCTTTGATTCTCAAAACGTCTTCTTCGGGAACCGGTCTGACAATTTCCTTCTTTGAAGTTTTTTTATCTTCGTTGTCGAAAAAGTTTGAAGTTGCAAACATCGCTCCCGCAACGGCGGCGACAAGAAAACACAGAAACAACAGGACAAAAGGCCAAATGTTGCGTTGTTTACGCCGGCTTCGCGGCGGAATACCGGAATTATTTTCCAAAGAAACACATCCCATCAAAAAACAGTTTAAAATCGCCGGCACATTATAACATAAATTTTTAAAAGTTCAGCGTTGAAGAAAAAATTTTTTCAATAATTTTTTTCGACTTTCGGCAATTCGTCCAAAGATTTTATTCCGAGCGTACTCAAAAATTTTTCCGTCGTCCCGTAAATTATCGGTCGCCCGGCAATTTTTTTTCGCCCGATCTCCTCTATAAGTTCCAATTCGACCAATCTTGCAACCGGTCCGTCAACATTTACGCCGCGAATATTTTCTATTTCCGCACGGGTAACCGGCTGCATATAGGCGACTATGGAAAGAGTTTCGAGCATTGGAGCGGAAAGTTTTTTTTCAATTACTTTCCCCAGTCTTAAAATCGTCGGGAAAAATTCCGGGCGGGTTGCGAGTTGAAAACCGCCGGCAACTTTTCTGACCGTCAAGCCGCGTCCTTCCAACTCTTTATTAAGCCGCCGCAAAAGTTCTGCCGTCTGCAAAATTCCCAAATCCAAGACTTCGGAAATTTTTTCGACACTCAAAGCCTCCCCCGCCGAAAATAAAATCGCCTCAAGTTCCGCAGTATCGTTTGCCTTATCCATAAAAAAATTTTTCTCCCGTCAATCAAAAATTTTTTGCGTTTTCCAAAAGCAGATCGAAAAATTCCGTGTCCTTTCGTGAAAAACCAAACACCGGAATCCCTCCCTTTGGAAAAAAACTTTAACACATATTCCGGCAATATACAAGTCCCCGTTCACCAACGCCGAGTATTTTCTCAAAATGAAATGGCAGTTGTAAGCCCCGAAAAAGTTTTGTGTTGATTTTTTTATCGAAATGTCCGATAATACCGTCAACGAAACGCAAGTTTTTTTGAAAAAAGGAGGATTTTTTTATGGCAACGATTATTGCTCCGTCGATTCTTTCGGCGAATTTTGCTTGTCTTGCCGACGAGGTTAAGAAAGTTACCGACGCCGGTGCGGAATATATTCATATTGACGTTATGGACGGTACCTACGTTCCGAACATTACTTTGGGTTCGCCGGTCGTCAAGTGTTTGCGTCCGTACTCAAAAGCGGTGTTCGACGTTCATTTGATGACGGAACACCCGGAAACTCATATAGAAAGTTTTGCGGAGGCGGGAGCAGATATTATCACATTTCACGCAGAGGCGGCAAAACACGCCCACAGAGTCATTCAACAAATTCATGGTGCGGGTTGCAAAGCCGGCGTTGCGATAAATCCGGGAACTTCTCTTTCAATGATCGAGGAGCTTATAGAGTACGTCGAAATGGTTCTGATTATGACGGTCAACCCGGGATTCGGCGGACAAAAATTTATAGAGTCGATGCCGGACAAAATTCACATGCTCTACCACATGATTCAAGAAATGGAAGTCGATTGCGATATTGAAGTTGACGGCGGGATAAATGCGGAAACTTCCGTTATCGTTCGCGAGGCGGGTGCCAATGTTTTGGTTGCCGGTTCCGCGATTTACGGCGCACCGGATATAAAAAAGGCGATTGAAGACATTCGCGGCAAGGAAATTTCACATCATCATTGAGGAATTGCACAATTGGACAAGAATTTATTGTACGAAGATTTTTTTGACGGCGGTCTGCCGGAAAAATTTTTGAAACTCAAAGACGAAGTTTTAAAAGACTTGCGGGAAAATTTTAATCGCGTCGATGAAATTTCGGAACTCAATACAATGAAAGTTTTGAAGGCGATGAGGAAATTAAAAATTTCCGACGCTCATTTCAAGACTTCGACCGGCTACGCTTACGGCGACATCGGGCGGGAAAAATTGGAAGAACTTTTCGCCGAAATTTTCAAAGCGGAATCTTCCCTCGTACGCACTCAATTTGTTTCCGGGACTCATGCGTTGGCGACGGTGCTTTTCGGCATTTTGCGACCGGGCGACGAATTGATTTCCCTGACCGGCACACCTTACGACACAATGCAGACGGTTATCGGTCATTCGCGACCTTCCGCCGGCTCACTCAAAGAGTTCGGAATAAGTTACCGGGAACTTGATATGCCGGGCGGGGAAATTGACTTTGCCGGGATAAAAAACTTTGTGACGGCGAAAACAAAAATTGCAATGGTTCAGCGTTCTCGCGGCTATTCGATGAGAAAGACTTTGACGACGTACGACATTGAAAAAATTTGCAGCGTCGTGAAATCCGTAAATCCGAATTGTATAATTTTTGTCGATAATTGTTACGGGGAATTTGTCGAAGTGCGAGAGCCGATTGAAGTCGGAGCGGATATTGCGGCGGGAAGTCTGATAAAAAATATCGGCGGGGGACTTGCCCCGACCGGCGGTTATATAGTCGGCAAGAAAGATTTGATTGAACTTGCGTCTTACCGAATGACCGCACCGGGCATGGGCAACGAACTCGGTGCAAGTTTGGGAACGCCGCGACTTTTGTATCAGGGACTTTTCAACGCTCCGCACGTCACCGCACAGGCGATAAAGGGAGCGATCTTCGCGGCGGGAATTTTTGAAAAATTGGGATACAATACCCGCCCGCTGCCCGGAGAAATTCGCGGCGACATAATTCAAGCGGTCGAATTGAAATCTCCGGAGAAACTCACCGCCTTTTGCCGGGCGATTCAAAAATATTCGCCGGTAGATTCTTTTGCCGCCCCCGAGGCTTGGGATATGCCGGGCTACGAAAATCAAGTGATAATGGCGGCGGGGACATTCGTTCAGGGAGCGTCAATAGAGTTGAGTGCGGACGGGCCGATGAGAGAGCCTTACGCCGTCTATTTGCAGGGCGGCTTGACGTTTGAACACGCGTCGATTGGAATTTTGAGCGCGGCTCAAGAATTACAGAATTTGGAATAAAAAAACTCCTCGCTTTTG
>CAJOOE010000170.1 GCA_905236145.1 uncultured Selenomonadaceae bacterium | reverse complement strand
GCCGAACATAATATGCTTGTCGATTTGGGCAGAAATGATTTGGGAAAAATTTCAAAATTCGGCAGCGTTCAAGTCGAAAAACTTCACGCGACAGAAAGATTCTCACACGTCATGCACATCGGCTCGGTTGTTCGCGGCGAAATAAAGGACGATTTTGATGCCTTGAACGCAATAGAGGCGGTACTTCCCGCAGGAACTCTGTCCGGCGCTCCGAAAATTCGTGCCTGTCAACTTATCGGCGAACTTGAAAACAACAAACGCGGAATCTATGGCGGTGCAATCGGTTACATTGACTTTACCGGAAATACGGATACCGGAATTGCAATCAGAATTATTTACAAGAAGAACGGGAAAATTTTTGTGCGGAGCGGTGCGGGAATTGTCGCGGACTCCGTTCCCGAAAAAGAATTTGAAGAATGTTTGAATAAAGCAAAGGCCTGTCTTGAGGCTTTGAAAATTTCGGAGGAGGCAGACGATGGTTTTATTGATTGACAACTATGACAGCTTTTCATACAATCTTTTTCAGCTGATCGGTGAATTTACGACAGATATAAACATTGTTCGCAATGATGAAATAAACATTGAAGAAATAAAGGAAATGTCGCCGACACACATAATTTTGTCACCGGGTCCCGGTCGTCCGGAAAATGCGGGAATAATTATTGATGTCGTCAAAAATTTCTGCGATTCGATTCCGATTTTCGGTGTTTGTCTGGGGCATCAGGCAATTTGTGCGGCTTTCGGTGCAAATATCACTTACGCAAAAAATTTAATGCATGGAAAGACTTCCGAAATTTTTTGCGATACCGGGTCGGAAATTTTTAAAGATTGTCCGGAAAAATTTTTGGTCGGGCGTTACCATTCGCTTGTTGCGGAAAACAATTCGATTCCCGATTGTCTTAAAATTATCGCAAAGACTTCGGAAGATGAGATTATGGCGGTTCAACACAAAGATTTTAAAGTTTTCGGCGTACAATTTCATCCGGAAAGTATTTTGACCGAACACGGGAAAACCGTTTTGAAAAATTTTTTGGGAGTGTAAAAAAATGATTAAAGACTCAATTATAAAAATTGTCGGCAAAAGCGACTTGACTTATCAAGAGGCATTTGACGCGATGAATGAAATTATGACCGGCAAGACGACTGCCACGCAGAACGCGGCTTTTTTGGCTGCACTGTCCACGAAGAGTGCGAAGGCGGAAACTTCCGATGAAATTGCGGGTTGTGCCGCCGCCATGCGAAATCACTCGCTGAAAGTCAATGTTGATTTTGATGTTTTTGAAATTGTCGGAACGGGCGGAGATAATGCACAGAGTTTCAATATCTCCACGACAGCCGCAATTATTGCCGCCGCCGGCGGGGTAAAAGTCGCGAAACACGGAAACCGTGCCGCGTCCTCAAAATGCGGGACTGCAGATTGTCTTGAGGCTCTCGGCGTGAATATTTTGCTTGAGCCGGAAGATTGTGCGAAACTTTTGAAAGAAGTCGGGATTTGTTTCCTTTTCGCCCAAAAATATCATACTTCGATGAAATACGTCGGTGCTCTCCGCAAGGAATTGGGTTTCCGGACGGTTTTCAATATTCTCGGGCCTTTGACAAATCCCGCGTCGCCGAAAATGCAACTTCTCGGCGTCTATGACGAATACCTTGTCGAACCTTTGACCCGCGTTTTGATCGGTCTGGGAGTTCGTCGCGGAATGGTTGTTTACGGCACGGATAAACTTGACGAAATTTCAATGAGTGCTCCGACGGAAATTTGCGAATTTCGCGACGGTTGGTATAAGCGTTACAGAATTTCTCCGGAAGATTTCGGATTTAAAATTTGTCAAAAATCCGATCTGGTCGGCGGCGAACCTGCGGAAAATGCGAAAATTACCCGCGATATTTTATCCGGTGCGGATAAAAGTCCGAAACTCGACGCGGTTTTGTTGAATGCGGGAGCGTCGCTTTACATAGCCGAAAAAGCCGCCAATGTTTCCGAAGGTATCGCACTTGCCAAAAATTTAATCGAAAGCGGTGCGGCAGCGAATACTTTGCAAAAGTTTATCGAGGTCAGCAATGGATAACATTTTAAAACAAATTTCCGATTATGCAAAAATTCGTGCGGCAGACGACAAGAAAAAATGTTCGCTTGATGAAATGAAAATCGCGGCGAAAAAATCCGGCGGCAGCGAAGAAAAATTTTTGTCGGCACTCCGGAAAAAAGATTTGTCGTTTATTTGCGAAGTCAAAAAAGCATCGCCGTCAAAAGGCATTATTGCGGAAAATTTTCCTTACGTCGAAATTGCGAAAGAATATGAGCTCGCGGGTGCGGATTGCGTTTCCTGTCTTACCGAACCCAAATATTTTTTGGGCAGTGACGAAATTTTTTCCGAAATTCGCCGGGAAATTAAAATTCCGATGTTGCGGAAAGATTTTATTGTTGACGCTTATCAAATTTATCAGGCGAAAGTTTTGGGAGCGGACGCGGTGCTTTTGATTTGTGCGATTTTGAATAACGCACAACTTGAAAATTTTCTGCAGATTTGCGACGATTTGAAAATTTCCGCACTTGTCGAAACTCATGACGAAGTTGAAATAAAAAATGCGTTGTCCGCCGGAGCGAAAATTATCGGCGTGAATAATCGCAACTTGAAAGATTTTACCGTCGATTTTTCAAATGCGGCAAGACTTCGCGAAATTATTCCCGCAGATAAAATTTTTGTCGCGGAAAGCGGCGTTAAATCTTCCAAAGATATTGCGACTCTGAAAAAAATCGGTGCGGATGCGGTTTTAATCGGTGAAACTTTAATGCGTTCCGACGACAAGAAAAAGACTTTGGCGGAGTTAAAAAAATATGACGAAAATTAAATTTTGCGGACTTACCCGCCCGGAAGATATTTTTGCGGCGAATGAAATTTTGCCGGAATTTGCGGGTTTTGTTTTTTACCAAAAAAGTCGCCGCCATATTTCGCCGGAAAAGTTTGTTGCGTTGAAAAATATTTTGGACAAAAAAATTTCTGCGGTCGGCGTTTTTGTTGACGAAAAAATTTCCGTCGTCGCCGCGATTGCGGAGAATTTGAATTTGATTCAGTTGCACGGGGCGGAAGACGAAAAATATATTTCGGAACTCAGAAACTTCACCGACAAAAAAATTATTCAAGCCTTCAAAGTAAAAAGTCTTGCGGATTTGGAATTTGCAAAAAAAAGTTCCGCAGATTTTATTTTGTTGGACGGCGGTGCGGGTGACGGAAAAATTTTTGACTGGAGCATTTTAAAAAATTTCGGTCGAAAATATTTTTTGGCGGGCGGCTTGAATTGCAAAAATATTTCCGACGCAGTTAAGATTTTGAAACCGTTTGCGGTTGATGTAAGCAGCGGGATTGAAACAAATTTTATTAAAGACGCGGAGAAAATGAAAAATTTTTCGCGGATTGTGAGGAGTGAAAAATTTTTATGAAAGGCAGATTCGGAATTTACGGCGGTCAATACATTCCCGAAACTTTAATGAATGCGGTAATTGAGCTTGAAAATGCGTACGAAAATTTCAAAAACGACAAAGATTTTAATTCGGAGCTGGAAAAACTTTTCAATGAGTACGCCGGCAGACCTTCTCTTTTGTATTTCGCCGAAAAAATGACGAAAGATTCGGGCGGTGCGAAAATTTATCTTAAACGTGAAGATTTAAACCACACCGGCTCACACAAAATAAATAATGTTTTGGGTCAGGCGTTGCTTGCAAAAAAAATGGGCAAGACGCGACTTATAGCCGAAACCGGTGCGGGACAACACGGAGTTGCAACCGCGACGGCCGCCGCACTTTTTAATATGGAATGTGTAATTTTCATGGGCGAGGAAGATACAAAGCGTCAGGCGTTGAATGTTTACAGAATGAAACTTTTGGGTGCTGAAGTGATTCCGGTAAAAAGCGGGACGGCGACGCTGAAAGATGCGGTTTCGGAGGCGATGAGAGAATGGACGCGACGAATTTCGGACACGCATTACTGTTTGGGGTCGGTAATGGGGCCGCACCCGTTTCCGCAGATTGTCAGAGATTTTCAAGCGGTCATTTCAAGAGAAATCAAATCGCAAATTTTGAAACTTGAAAACCGCTTGCCCGATGCCGTAATTGCTTGCGTCGGCGGCGGCTCAAACGCCATCGGAAGTTTTTGGCATTTTATTGACGATAAAGACGTAAGGTTAATCGGCTGCGAGGCGGCAGGTCGCGGGATTGATACTTTTGAAACCGCCGCCGCAATAAATACCGGACGTGTCGGAATTTTTCACGGAATGAAAAGTTATTTCTGTCAAGACAAATTTGGAGGAATTGCTCCGGTTTATTCGATTTCCGCCGGCTTGGATTATCCCGGAATCGGACCGGAACACGCACATTTAAACGATATAAAACGTGCCGAATATGTTCCGATAACCGACGAGGAGGCTGTCCGGGCTTTTGAATATCTTGCAAAAACCGAAGGCATAATTCCCGCGATTGAATCGGCACACGCCGTTGCCTTTGCTCAAAAAATTGCACCGGAAATGTCTGCAGACAAAATTATCGTAATCACAATTTCCGGACGCGGCGATAAAGATTGTGCGGCGATAGCAAAATACAGAGGAGTTAATATTGATGAGTAAAATTAAAGACGCTTTTAACGGAAAAAAAGTTTTTATTCCGTTCATAACTTGCGGCTTTCCGACTTTGGAAACAACTGCGGCTTGTGTTCGCGAAATGGTGAAAAACGGTGCCGGAATCATTGAACTCGGAATACCTTTTTCGGATCCCACAGCCGAAGGCGTTGTAATTCAAGAGGCAAATTTGGAATCGTTGAAAGCCGGCGTGACGACCGAAAAAGTTTTCGATTTGGTTAAAGATCTTCGCCGCGATGTCGAAATTCCGCTGATTTTTATGACTTATGCAAACGTGATTTTTGCTTACGGGGCGGAAAAATTTATTTCGACTTGTGCGGAAATCGGCATTGACGGAATTATTTTGCCGGACCTGCCTTTTGAGGAGAAAAATGAATTTTTGCCGCTCTGCCGAAAATACGGCGTGGATTTAATCAGTATGATTGCACCGACTTCCGAAAACAGAATCGCGATGATTGCGAAGGAGGCGGAAGGATTTTTATATGTCGTTTCAAGTTTGGGCGTGACGGGTACGCGAACCGAAATTACAACCGACCTTGCACCGATAATAAAAACCGTCCGCGAAAATACAAATGTTCCCTGTGCCATAGGTTTCGGAATCTCGACGCCGGAGCAGGCAAAAAAAATGTTCGCCCTTGCAGACGGAGCCATCGTGGGTTCCGCAATCATAAAGATTTTGAAAAAATACGGCGAAAACTCCGCACCTTATGTCGGCGAATTTGTAAAAGAGTTTTGCCGGTGATTTCTTAACTTCATCTTGCGAGAATTCTCCCGGTTGCGTAAGCGGGGGGATTTCTCGCCTTTTTATTGACAACGGCAAAATAAAAATTATAATTAAGTTGCCCGGTTTCGGGAGAATCGGAAAAAAATTATTTTCAGCCTTAAAAAGGAGAATGTGAAAAATGAATTTAAAAAAAATTGCTTACGGTCTTTTGGCGGGAATGATTGCTTTCGGAGCGACTTCCGCAGACGTTTCCGCGATGTCACGCAGTGAAATTTCCGCGATCAAAGTTTCAAAGTCCGGAAATTTCAAATATTGGACAAAAGATGCCGACGCAAAACAAAAACTTGTTGCCTATGTAAAAGACGTGACGAACAAGACAAGCAAAAATTTTATTCCGGTTGAGGACAGAATTGCGGTTTTTGACGTTGACGGCACTTTAATCTGTGAAACCGCACCTTATTACGCCGAATGGATGATGTATTTGCAGCGCGCTCTTTACGACGAAAATTATATTCCTTCGCAAGCCGACAGAGAATATGCCCTGTCGATCGAAGAGGCGATAAGAAAAACTCATAAATTCCCGTCCGATGTCATGCTCAAAGAGGCTCAATCTCAAGAATCCGTTTTCTCCGGAATGAGTCCGGAAGAATACGCCGATTATACGAAAAAATTTTTGGACACTCCGGTTGAAGGTCTCGGCAATTTGAAATGGGGCGAAGCTTTTTACGCTCCGATGGTCGAAATTGTAAAATATTTGCAGTCGAATGATTTCACGGTTTACTTTGTCAGCGGAAGTGACCGCGAATTTTTGAGAGTGGCGGCTTGTGATTTGTTTAAAATCAAGCCTTCGCAAATAATAGGCACCGACGCTCAAGTTTTGGCGACCGGGCAGAGTGATACCGACGGCTTGAATTATCTTTTCAAAAAAGACGATAAACTTGTTCGCGGTCAATTCGTCATCAAAGATTTGAATATGAATAAAGTTTCCGCAATTTCTACGGAGATCGGCAAGCAACCGGTTTTGGCGTTCGGAAAT
>CAJOOE010000169.1 GCA_905236145.1 uncultured Selenomonadaceae bacterium | reverse complement strand
TCTCCGGATTTCCTGACATCGCAGACGATTTTCCGGACAATTTCCGCCGCAGTCAAATCTTCGCCGAAAATTTTTTTGTTTGCCTCGCGGATTTTCGGCGACAACTCCACTTCATCAAACGCTTTTTTTGTGAGAAGTCTTTCAATTTCATTTCGCCCGACTTCCGCACTTTTGACAATCTTCATTTCAAAAATTCCCCTTAAAAAAATTTTTTTCACCGGACATCAAACATAAAATTCAATTTTACAAATTCCGGACGCGATGCCGCATAAATCGAATCTTTCGACGAGCCGATAGCGTTACAGATCTTTCGCTCAAAATTCGCCCGCTCAAAAATTTTTCCTGCGTAAGCCCGGAGCAATTTCAATTTCCGGCGGATTTTCCGCAAGATTCATTTTCCGGGCAAGCCGATAAAACAATTTCAAATCTTCGATCCCGCTTTCCGTCAAATTCCATTTTATCGTTTCGCCCAAATATTTATCGAGTTCGTCGAATGTAAACGGCTTTTTGTTTAAGACGGAATTTATCGCGTCGCGTTTGTTTTGCAAGCCGAAATTAAAACCTTCGACAATTTTTTCGTAAACCGTCCGCAGAAGTTCCGGCTCCCTTTCGGCAAAATTCTTTCTCGCCACCCAAACGGCATACACCATAAATCTTCCGGTCAATTTGTGCCATTCGCTGCCCAGATCGTAACAATAAAATTTTTCCGGCGTGTGAATGTAATTGAAAAGAGCGTCGTCACCTATCAAAAGAGCGGCGGCGGCATCTTCCGCAACCGGATTTTCTGCCGTGACCGGGCGAATTTCATACACCGGAGAAAGTCCGTAACCTTCGCTCAAAATAATTTTCAAAAGACAGTGGGAAGTTGCGGATTTGGAAGTCAAAATAATTTTTTCGCCGTCCAATTTTTCAACCGGCTTGCGGGAAATCAAAACAATGCTTGTAACGTCGCGATCCGAGCGAATACAAATATCCGGCAGGACGAAAAGATTTTTCGCGTCTCTTGCGTAAGTTATCGCAGAAACCGCACTTACGTCAAGTTCTCCGCTTTCAATTTTTCTGTTCAATGCGGCGGGAACATCGGAAACAATTTCCAATCCGTCGGCTTTCCCGTGTTCAAAGGCGTAAGTCAGCGGCAGGACGTTCAAAAAATTTATGTGTCCGACTCGCGGACGATTCATTTTCAATCACTCCCCCGAAAAAAAATTCTCTTTCGGCGAGTTTACACCGGTTGCCGAAAATAATCAAACGAAAAAGATTTTTTTCGGAATTTGCGGTATAATGTTCAATGCGTCGAAGAAAAAAAATTTTTTTGCGGAGGTAATAAATTTTGGCAAAATATATAATGTTTCAGGGAACAGGCTCTCACGTTGGGAAAAGCATTTTGACGACCGCACTGTGCAGAATTTTTTACCGGGAAGGTTTGAAAGTTGCACCGTTCAAAGCTCAAAATATGGCTTTAAATTCTTTCGTCACGCCGGACGGGCTGGAAATGGGCAGGGCTCAAGTTGCACAGGCTGAGGCGGCAAACATAATTCCCGCCGTCGAAATGAATCCGGTTTTGTTGAAACCGACGGGAAATTCTGCTTCGCAAGTGATAATAAACGGGCGACCGGTCGGAAATATGAGTGCGAAAGATTATCACGAAGGTTTTTCATTGAAAGCGTTTTCGGCTGTCGAAACGGCATTGAAAAAACTTTCGGAAGAATTTGAAATGATTGTGATTGAGGGAGCGGGTTCACCGGCTGAAGTGAATTTGAAGGCGACGGACATTGTAAATATGCGTGTCGCAAAATTTTTAAATGCACCGGTGATTTTGGTCGCGGATATAGATCGCGGCGGGGCATTGGCGGCGATTGTCGGCACTTTGGAACTTTTGGAGCCGGAAGAGCGGGATTTGGTGAAAGGACTTGTTATAAACAAATTTCGCGGTGACGTAAATTTATTTTTGCCCGCCGTAAAATTTTTGGAGGAGAAAACCGGAAAACCGGTTTTGGGAGTTTTGCCGTTTATCGAAAAACTCGGAATTGATGACGAGGACTCGGTTTCAATCGACGACAAAATTTCAAATGCCGGCGGTGAAATTAAAATTGCGGTCATTCGGCTCGACAAACTTTCAAATTTCACGGATTTCGACTGCCTTGCCGGCGAACCGGACGTAAATTTATTTTATGCGACGGAACCGGGAGAAATTGAAACGGCTGACCTGATAATTTTGCCGGGCAGTAAAAATACTTCCGCAGACCTTGTAAGATTGCGGGAAAACGGTTTTGCGGAGAAGGTAAAAAATTTCGCGGCGGCGGGAAAACCGGTTATAGGGATTTGCGGCGGCTTTCAAATGCTCGGCAAAAAAATTTATGACCCGGAGAAAACGGAATCGGATTATTCGGAGCTTGCCGGCTTGAATCTTCTGCCGATAGAAACGACTTTCACGCCGGACAAATTTACCCGGCAGATAAAAATTTCGGAAGTCGATTTTAATTTTTCGGAAAGCCGGATAAATTCAAAAAATCTCGAAGGTTATGAAATTCATTCGGGCGTTACGAAAAATATCGGAGAAAGTAAAATCGTTGCCGCCGGAAATGTTTTCGGGACTTATGTTCACGGAATTTTCGACAACGATGACTTTCGTCGGCAAATTTTAAACGCCGTCAGAAAATCAAAAAATCTTCCGCCTCTGAACATTAACCGCAATGTCCGGGCGGAAAAGCAAAAAAATTATGATCGGCTTGCAAAAATCGTCCGTGAAAATTTAAATATGGATTTGCTGAAAAAAATTGTGCGGGCAAGTTCGGAAAATTGAAAATAAAAAAATCTCGTCGATGAGTTCGACAAGATTTCCGTTTTCTTCAAACAAATTCATTCAACTTTCCCGATAAAATTTTTCTGCAAGAGAATCGTCAATCGTGAAGTCCCCCAAACTGTCAACATATCTTGATGCCGTCCCGTGAAAATCACTTCCGCCGCCGACAAGAAGATTAAACCTTTTCGCCATACCGGAATATCTTTCGACATCTTCCGGCAAATGGCAGGGGTAATAAACTTCAATCGCGTCCATTTTCCCGCAAAGACTTTCGACAATTTTGTCGTCGTCAACAAGTTTTGGGTGAGCCAGACTTGCAATACCGCCGGCCTCGTGAATCATTCCTATGACTTCATCAACTTCCGGCAAATATCTCGGCTCGTAAGCGGGTTTTCCCTTTGCAAGCATTTGATCGAAAGCATCGCGAACCGTTTTAAAAAATCCGCCCTTGACCAAAGCCCTTGCTATATGTGACCGTCCGACCGATTTACTGCTGCCGGCAATTTTCAGAACGTCCGTTTCTCTGATTTCAAGACCGTTTGCCTGCAAATTCTCGACAATTTTGCTGAATCTTTCCCAACGTGCTTCCAAAATTTCATTTATCATTTCGAGCAAATTTCCGTTGTAAATATCAACGTTATAGCCTACGATATGAATATCATGATCCGGATTGTTCGCACTGAGTTCCACACCGGGAATTATTTTCAAATTACCCGTTTCGTAAAGTCCGTTTTCGTAAAGATAACGCACTCCGTCAACGGTATCGTGATCGGTTACTCCGAGATAAGAAAGACCGACCTTTTTCGCCGCCGCAACAAGTTCTTCGGGCGAAAAACTTCCGTCAGAAAAATTTGTGTGCGTGTGCAAATCACTTGGCATTACTTTTTCCTCCGCACCTTCCGAGCCGTCTTTCCCTGTCCTTTAAGAAACGACACTGCGGCACATTCGGTTATTCATATTCCAAGCTGTGAAAAAACTTTTCGCTTGTGAAAAAACTTTAACGCGGTTCGACTATAAGTTTGATAGCCGTGCGTTCGCTCCCGTCGATTTCGATGTCGGTAAACGCGGGAATGCAAATGAGATCTACGCCGTGAGGTGCCACGAAGCCGCGAGCAATGGCAACCGCCTTGACCGCCTGGTTCAGCGCTCCGGCACCTATCGCCTGCATCTCTGCACTGCCG
>CAJOOE010000168.1 GCA_905236145.1 uncultured Selenomonadaceae bacterium | reverse complement strand
TTTCTCCTCTCAAAATTTTACTTCGTACGCACCGGATTTTTTTCCGATTACCGGTTTGCTTTGCGGTAAATGTCCAAGACAAAATCTCTGTTCATCGGCTTAAATATCGCGACTTCTTTTGTCCCGCCGCCCGTACACATATCCGCCAAATATCTCAATTCCTCATCTTTCCGCACGCCTATTCCCAACTCCGTGAAATTCGTCGGCATACCGAGTTCTTTGAAATACTGCTCAAGTCTGTCTATAAAAGCCGTCGCCCGTTCTTCAACCGTGCCGTCCGTTATTCCGAAAATATTTTCCGCAAGCCGGGCGAATCTCTCCGGCTTAATCATATAAACACTTCTTGCCCACCAAGCCCACATTGTCGTTAAAGACGCTCCGTGTGCAACGTCATAACGTCCGCTCAGTTCGTGACCGAGTTTGTGAGCGGAAAAATCCCGCTCCCGTCCCAAGCCGGTGAATCCCGTGTGTGATACCGAGCCGCACCACATTATCTCACTCACCGCATCGTAATTTTGCGGGTCGTTTATAACGATTCGCGATTGATTGATAACATTCTTTATCAATGATTCGGCAACCAAGTCGGTAAATTCGTTGCCGTCGATATGTGAAAAATATCTCTCCAGCGTGTGCATTATTATATCGGAAATTCCGCAGACAAGAGGATATTTCGGGACGGTATAGGTTAATTCCGGGTTCATTATCGCAAAGGCGGGACGATTGAAAGAAGTTGAAAGTCCCGCCTTCTTGCCGCTCTCCTCGTCCGTCAAAACCGCAGAATCTGATGTCTCACTGCCCGCCGCCGCTATCGTCAAAATTACTCCGACAGGCAAGGACTTTTCAACCGGATATTTCTTCTGCCAAAATTCCCAAATGTCTGTACCCGGATTTGCAGTACCTATTGCAACGGCTTTTGCCGTGTCGATGACGGAGCCGCCGCCGATTGCCAAGACAAAATCTATATTCGCCGCTATTGCCTCCCGCACGCCTTCACGGGCAAAATTTACTCGCGGATTGGGTTTCACGCCGCCCAAGACTTTTAACGCCGTAAAACCGCCCGCCATTAAAAGCCTTTCGATTTTCGGCAAAAGACCGCTCCGCACCGCAGAGCCGCCGCCGTAAATCACCATTACATTTTTCCCGCCGTGACGGCGAATTTTTTCCGCAACTTTATTTTCGGAGTCCCGACCGAATACAATCTCCGTCGGGCAGTAGTATTCAAAACTTTGCATTTAAAAAAACTCCTCCTTTTTCAGCCGACCGGCCGGTCAATCGACGAAAGTATCATACTCGGCGATTTTATCGGTCAACAATTTTTTGAAATCTTTCGCAGTGTATAATCCGTCCTCATTCCGCTTGATACCTTTGAAATTCAAAGGCAAAATCATCGGCGGATTGTCTGCACTCAAAAACTCCAAATTTTGAATCTGTCGCGTGCTTTGATAGACAAGATTAACGTCGATAAACTCTCTGCCGAAATCGTCGATACGCTTTTCGATAACAATTTTGCCGCCTATCGGGGTTTTCGTTATCAGGCTTTTCGGTGCGGTGTAATCCTCAACACCCAACGCCGAAAGGACGGTTGAAAGGTTTGTGTCGTGTCCGCAGAGGAAAGTAAACTTCCTGCCTTCGGTTTCAAGCTCGTCGTTTATAAGTTTCAACATATTTCTTGAACGAAACAGCGAATACTCCGGGAAATCGGAATATGAATATTGACCGAGATAACTTATGTCGGAAATTTTCTGCCAATCTTCTTCAGTCAATTTGTCTTTGACTCCCGCGACAAGATCCGCATAATGATTCATTATCAAAGTATCTGCGGCGATAATCGCAGGTTGAAATTTTTCGGTCTTAACCCACTTTTTGGAAGGCTCGACGTCCTTTGCCGAATATTTTTTCGGTATATTCGCGTCGGTCATTTTCTTCAACTTCATCGCTTTCAAAAGTGCGGGAAGTCTTGAATTTACATAATCGACCGTCGGTTGTATGCCGCCGATTTTCTCAAATTTTTCATCAATCGCCTTGTAAAATTTCTCGTTTACATTATTCGGCAAATGCTCCAGGAATACCGGGTCTTTCTCGTTAATCTTGTATTTGTATTCTGTTTCAATGTTTGTATTCGGGAACATTCCGCTTGAAAAATATTTTGCCGTCGCTATCGTCCTTTGGTAGGAATTTGCGTAAAATCTTATTTCTCCCGGAGCGGGCGAATAAATTTCCGGCAGCAAACCTTCATTTTTCAGATATTCGCGGAAATATTGCCCGTTCTCGACTTCAAGAACGCCGCCCAAGTTTGTGAGAAATCCCGCCGGCACTTTTGAGCCTTCGACAAAAGGTGTGCGGATATTGTGGCGGCTCAAAATCACAATTTGATTCAACTTGTACTTTTCGCCGAAATTTTCGGCAGAAACTTCGGCAACTTTCGCGATGTTTAAAATCATCACCGCAATTAAAACCGGTATTAAAAATAATCTCTTCTTCACGGTGCAACTGCCTCCAATCTTTTCGGTAAAATTCAACTCCGGCACCGTTTATCCTGCTTATTTAAGGCGAGAAAAACCGATAAAAAATTTTTTTGAAAATTGCGTTCAAACTTATTGCAACGGGAATTTTTTTGTTGTATATTTCGATTAACAAAATTATTTTCGGAGTATTATCAAACGAATTTCATAAAGGTTTCATACAGATATTTTAAGCCGTTTTTTGAGGAGGAAACGGGCAATAAGAATCGGGGTGCATTGAAATGAAGACGGGAAAGACTTGGAAAAAAAGAATCGGTGCAATGATTGCCGCATCGATTTTGGTCGGAGCGGTGCCGTCAGAAACTTACGCTTTGCCGACAGATCCCAAAGAATTGGA
>CAJOOE010000167.1 GCA_905236145.1 uncultured Selenomonadaceae bacterium | reverse complement strand
GCAATCAAAACCCGAAGGAGTCGTCCCGCCGAATACATAAGGAACGCCTATGTAATTCATTGACATTTGAACAATACGACGGCTGATGTAATTTGATCCGCGACTTATGTCCGGCATATTGCGTCCCAAGAGTGCCTCATAAGTTGCCGGTCCGATCAACCCGTCTGCCTGCATGCCTTGAGAAAGTTGGAAAGCTTTAACGGCATCCGCAGTAGCCGGCCCGAAATCACCGTCAGCGACGACATCGTAACCGAGCTCGACAAGTTGACCTTGAATTTCCGCAATTTCCGCTCCCTGATCTCCGATTCTGTACGCACCGGCTGCGAAGGCAACGGAACTTGTCAAAAGCAACATCATCACCATCGTCATTGTTCGACATAACTTCACCAAAGCGAACCACTTCCTCTCTCTTAAACTTCACGGAAATAATACGGGTGTAATTATAGACTTCGACAGTGATTTATATATGAAATTTCGACTAAAATTAGAAAATTATTAAAAAGTTTCCCAAAAACAAAAAAAGACCGAATTGCCGGTCCGGAGAAAAAATTTTTTGTCGTGTGTTTCGGTCGTTTATTATTTCGCCAATTTTATAAAAGGAGCCGTGTAATTGAAATCGACATATTCGACGGCGTGGGGATTGTTTTCCAAATCCTTCAGAAAATCTTCCGTCAATTTCGCCTTTTCTTCCATTCGCTCTATTTTTCCGATACGAATTTGCACCGCTTTTTCGGTATTCGTGTACGCCACAAGATAATCCCCGTCTTTTACGGAAATTTCCGAGAGTTTGTTCAGTGAAGTTTCGTCCAATTTTTGCAGGAAATCCAAAATTTTTTTAATCGTTTCGTTGTCCACGTCGTCGCCGATATAAAGATCGTGAACCGTCGAACCGGTTATCATCGGGATTTGCATTGTTTTTAAAGTTTTGTAACTGTCGATAACTTTTCCGTTCCTGTCCAAATCCAAATATCCGTAATCGCAGACTATTGTGGCTATCGGCGTTCTTTCCTTAATTGTAACTTCCAATTTATTCGGCAAAGACCGGCGAACGGTGACCTCTTCAATTCGCAAATCTTGAGCAAGCCTTCCGGCTACTCTGTCCGTTTCCAAATGAAAAAGCGGTTCGCCTATGTAAATATCGCCGATTTTTATAATATCGTCAGCCGTCAAATAATTTGCCCCGATCAATTTCACTTCGCTCAATTTGAAGAACGGAACATATACCATAACCGCGAGAATTATACCGCTTATCAAGATAAAAAATATTCCGCGAAAAACTCTCCGCCCGCTCCTTCGCCGCTGTTTTTTTTTCGTCGCCAATTTTTTCACCGTCCCCGTTTTAAAATATTCCGGTCGGTTATCTCAAATTTCCGAGTCGTTTGTCATTTTTGGAGCGTTCTTTCGACTTATCCATTTTATAAACATAAGCCATAACTTCCGCTATCGCCTTGTAAAGTTCGGGCGGAATCTCTCTGTCTATTTCGAGTGCCATAAGCATATTTACAAGAGTTTTGTTTTGGTAGACGGGAATTGTATTTTTTTGTGCGGTAGCCAAAATATGCTCGGCGACGTGACCGCGTCCCTTTGCGATGACACGCGGGGCAACGTCGCGTTCCGGTTCGTATTTGAGTGCAACGGCTTTTTGTTCTGCCGTCAAATTTTTTTCTTCCTGCTCGTAATTTATCGGTTCCCGTCTTGCCATTCAGATCCGTCCTCCGGTGATAATACTTTTTTTACCGGCTTTATTATATTTCTTGAAAAGTTTTGCGTCAAGGGAAAAGTGAAAGACAAATGAAAAAAATCCGGTTTTCGCCTAAAATCTCTCCATTGCAAAAATCAACTTTTCTTACCCGTCAAAATTTCGATTTTTTTTGAAAGTTCCGGTTGTCGGCGAAAATTTTAAAAATTTTGCAAAAAAATTTTCCGGTTTTCGCCGGATCTTTATGATTTTCGCAAAAATTCCACGTCATTTCAAAATTTTTGCCAAATTTTCAACCGCTTTATAGTCCGTCGTGTCCGCGTGCAACGGAGTGACCGAAATATATCCGTTTTCAGTCGCAAAAATGTCCGTGCCTTCTCCCGTGTCAAAATCTATCACTTCGCCGCCGACTCGAAAATAAGTTTTTCCGTCCGGATCCGTCTCTTTTTTAAATCCGTTCAAATAATCGCGTTTTCCGAGCCGAACGCTTTTAAATTCCGGAAAACCGGAACGATATTTTTTCGGAAAATTTATGTTGTGGAGAAAATTTCCGCCTTCTTCTATTCTTTCGCAAAAATATTTCGCCGTCGCAGCCGCAGCATTTTCAAAAGAAATTTCCGAATTATTTCCCAAAGAAACCGCAATCGAAGGAATTTCGTTCAAAAATCCTTCCAAAGCCGCCCCGACCGTCCCGGAATACAAAACATCCGTTGCAAGGTTCGCCCCGTCATTTATTCCGGAAATAATCGCTCCGACTTTTGCGTCGCGATTCATCATTTCCAGATAAATTTTCACGCAATCCGTCGGCGTGCCGTCGATCGTTATGATTTCAAAATCCGGATTTTTGACGATTTTGTACTCAATCCGGCGAAGAACGCTCAAAGCGTGTGACATTCCGCTCTGCTGTCTCATCGGTGCCGAAATCGCAATTTCAAAATCCGGATATTTTTTTAAGGCGTTCGCCATCGCCCAAAGTCCTTTTCCTTCAATTCCGTCGTCATTTGTCAGTAAAATCTTCATTTTTCTTCATCTCCTCGCAAGAAATAATTTCAATTTTTTGCCGAAATTTTAAGTTTTCGCCGGTTTTCGGAAATTTTCCGCCAAATCATTCATTAAAACCTGCAAAAGTCTTTCGTCACTTTTCGCAGAAATTTTTACAAATTCTTGAAATTTTTCTCTGTCCGAAATTGTATGATTTAAAACCGCTCTCGCACAATTCAAACGAAATTCAAAAAGTTTTGCATCGGCAAATTCCGGATTTACGCCGGATTTTTTTGCGGATTCCGTCGCATACTCAAAATATTTTTGAACTTTTTGGAACTTATCGACGACATCTTTATACATTGTTTCATAATTTCCTTTGCCCTGTTTAAAAGCAATTTCTGACACAGGATTGTTATATAACAAAACATTTTTCGATTTTAAAGCCAGCCGGAGCAAAAGTAAGCTGTCTTGGTTCATCACGTCTCGTTTTTCGCTCGAAAAAACATAAGAAAAAAACTCGTCGAAACGAAAAACCGTCGCCGTCCAATTACTCGCAAAGTTATCCCAATTCGCATAAAAATCATGACCGGAAATTTTTATAATTTTTTCGTTTTCCGGAGTTTTTATCAATTTCGGAGCATTTCCGTGCCAAAAAAATAATCCGTTGCAAAAACCGGCGTCCGGATTTTTTTCCAAAGCATTTATCGCATTTTCCAAAAAATTTTTATCCGAATAAATTGTGTCGTCCTGCAAATTCACCAGATATTTGAAATTTTTGTTAAAATTTTCCGCAAGAGCCAGCATAATATTTTGCATTTCGCCGACATTTTTTCGATTTCTCGTGTATTCAATCTCAATTTTGCGATATTTTTTCTTGATGTCGGCAACAATTTTTTCCGGATTTTCCGGCGAAAAATCATCGCGAATAACAATTTTATAATCCGAAAAAGTTTGACTGACGATGCTTTCCACGATTTCCGGCAAATTTTTTCCTCGCGAATAAGTCGTGAGTATTACGAGCAAAGTTTTATTTTTCATAATTTTT
>CAJOOE010000166.1 GCA_905236145.1 uncultured Selenomonadaceae bacterium | reverse complement strand
TAAATATTTACGACGAAACCGGATCTTTGGAAGTCGGCAAGGCGGCTGATTTTACGATATTCGACGAAAATTTTGACATAAAATTTTCGATCGTTGACGGAAAAATTTATCGGTGAATCCGGGCAAAAATTTTGCAAAAAAAACAAGCGTCGGTTGAAGTCCTCAGCCGACGCTCTTTTATTTTATTACGGATTTATTTGATTTTCTCAATAAAGGAACACGACAGCCATTCTTCCCAAAAATCCGCCGGTTTCATTTGCAGACAAGACCATATTTGAATCGTTGACGCTGATAACCGGGTTTGCGTTGTGATCTTCCAAACGCTCCGCACGAATCACCAAAGGATTGGAACCTGCACGGGCCGCACCGCTCATATCGGGAGCGTAATTGACCATACCGTCGCGAATAACGAGATCGTAGTCAAGATTTATGTGACCGTAAATTTTTGTGCCTGCGGAATTTTTGATAACGGGACTCATGACCGGATTGAGTCCCAAGCCGCGACAATCAATTACAAGACCGGTATAGCCGCCGCTGTAGGAAGTCGGAGGAGCCGGAACTTCGGCGGTCGGAGCGGGGAAGGGAACAACTTCCGCCGGGCGTTCCATTACCGCCTCTGCAAGACTGCTTGCACCGAACATCGGAACTTGCATTGTAATTTCAATGCCGCCGGAAATTTCTCTTTCTCCGATAATCTCCGCACCTTTGAGAACACCTTCAACTCTGGTTTGAATTATGTCGGATTCGGTGATGTAATCTCTGACGGTGACTTCGGAAGTGACTTGAACGCCCTGCAACGTTTCCAAAAGGTTGCGTTGTGCGTCGGTTATGGCAGCACGTCTTGCCATGGCGATACCTTGAGCATGAGTCCTTGCGTTCGGATTGATGACACCGATACCTGTTGCTTTGACAACGCGATTATTCCAATCCGGTGCGGCTTCGGCTTTAATTCCGGTCAGCACAAACAACGCCGCCAACATCAAGCCGAAAATCTGAAAAATTCTTTTCATTACGAATACCTCCTCAAAAAATTTCTTGTCTTTTTCTTTTGCCTGTATAATAGCTGTGAATTTTTAACACAACTTTTGAAAATCCTGCAATAATATTAAAAATCTGTAAGTATCTGTCCGGGTTCAGCGAATTGCTGCAAGAGTGTTTCCGGTTGCGTGGGCGAGGTCGAAACTGTAACGGGCAACGTCATATTTTGCACTGACATGATTTTTTTTCGCGGTTGACAGAGCAACTTCAGCGTCCAAAATGTCAAGCAAAATTCCTTCGCCGGCATTGTATTTTTCCGTCGCTATATAGCGTTCTTCTTCTGCAAGTTCCGCCGCCTTTTGAGTCGTCCGCACTCTCATCAACGCAATTTTCAAATTTTTGTAAGCCGTGATGACCGACTCCCGGACAGAATCAACGTCCGATTTCATTGCAAGTTTGAGGCGTTCGACTTCCAATTTTGCGGAATCGACTTCCGCTCGTGTAACTCCTCCGTCAAAAATGCTCCAGTTCGCACTGACTCCCGCAGAAACGTCCGGAGTTATATGCCAACTTCTTGACCGGGAATCTATTCCGGTACCGGCACTTGCCGAAATTGAAGGTTTCCAACCGGATTTTGCAATAATTACGTTTAATTCACCCTGCTCAATCCTCAACTCGTCCGCTTTCAAATCTTCCCGGTTGTTTTCGGCAGCAGTAAGGTAATTTTCCAAATCTCCGATATTTGAATTTACTCCGATTTCCTCAACCGTCAAATTCATAATCGAATCAAGCGACATGAGCGTTGCCAAATTTGCAAGGCTGACTTCGTAGGCGGCGTGAGATTTTGCCGCGTCCTGAAGGGCGTTGCTCGTTTCTACTTGAGCCCGCAAATAATCTATTTTCGCCTTTGCTCCGGCATCATAGAGTGCGGCAATATTTCTTTCGTGTTCGGATAAATTGCTTTCCGTTTCCAGATCGACTTTTGAAGTCGCCAAATTTTCCAGTGCGTCAACATAAGCGGAGGCGACGGAGTAAATCAAATCGTCCTTTGCTTGGGCGTAATCAAATTTCGCTATGTCGATACCCAATTCCGCAGATTTTATTTGAGATTCCAATTTTCTCCCGGAGTACAGCGGAACAGAGCCGGTCAATCCGCCGGAAACTCCTTCCGAGTCCGCACTGCCTTCAGTCTTTGAAAAACTGCCGCTTGCGGTTGCGGAAACCGAAAAGCCTTTTTGTGCCTTCGCTGATTTCAAAGACTCCTCCGCGACCGCGATTGAATGTTCCGTCCTCTGCAAATCCGGATTATTTTTCAGAGCCGTTTCCGTCGCGGTTTTTATCGGCATCGCTCCCGCCGTTGCCGACATTATCAGCAACACCGCCGGAATTATCGTCAAAAATTTTTTCATTTGCCTTCTCCCCGTCGGACAAACTGTCCGGCTTATCAGATTTTTCATCGGAATTTTTAATCGGACTTTGTTTGGCTGTATTTATCACGTCGTCCACAGTCGGTGCGGAAGGTTGAATTTTTTCGACCGGCGTTGCCTTCGTCGCGGATTTTTTTTCCGATTCCGAAACAGATTCTTCCAAAGTTGCGGAGAGTGCGGCTTGAGCCTTGCGAAATTCCCGCAAACCTTTTCCGAGTGCTCTGCCCAATTCCGGCAATTTTGACGGCCCGAATAAAATCAATCCCGCAATCAAAATCAGTAAAAACTCTCCTCCGCCTATGCCAAACATATTTTCTCCTCCGACTTAAAATATTTTTTCCCGTGCATTATAACACGCACTTTATTTTCTTGAAAGATTTTTTCGGGCAAATTTATTTTTTGTAGACGGGATTAAACAGGAATTTTCGGGCAGGGAAAAATAAATGTGCGTCGAAGTTGAAGAAAACACCGCTTGTAAAAACGTAAAAATTTTTAAGGAGGGGCGGAAATTGGAAAAACGGGAGAGTTTATGGGAAGCGTATCTCAGAAGAGGTTTCAGTCGCCGCAATTTTTTGAAAGGTTGCGTTGCATTGACCTCGCTCATGGGATTGAGTACGGATATGCTCTCGAAAGTTGTCGAAGCGGCAGAAACTAAACCGCTTCCGGTTGTAATTTGGATTCACGGGCATGAGTGTACCGGCTGTGACGAATCTTTCATTCGTTCGGCGGCACCGCTTGCGTCCGATGTTGTCTTGACAAGTATCGCTCTGGAGTATGATCACCTTTTGAGTGCGGCTTGCGGAGAACCTTTTGAGGCACATCTTGACGAAACGATCCAAAAGTATTACGGCAATTATATTTTGGCTGTCGAAGGTGCGGTATCGACCAAAGATAACGGCGTTTACTGTATGTCCGGCGGTCATACCTTCACGCATCTTTTGCAGAAGGCGGCAAAGGGTGCGGCGGCAATCATAGCTTACGGAAGTTGTTCGGCTTACGGCGGTATCCAAGCCGCGAAACCGAATCCGACCGGCTCGTCGGGAATTGAGCATTTTGTGGGCGGCAAAACCGTCATAAAAGTTCCCGGCTGTCCGCCCATTCCGGAAGTAATGACCGGCGTTGTGATGCACGTCGCACTTTTCGGAACCGTTCCCCCGCTTGACGGCGACGGCAGACCGAAACAATTTTACGGCAATCGTATTCATGACACTTGTTATCGTCGCCCGTTCTTTGATGCTGGAATGTTTGCGGAAAACTATGACGATGCCGGTTCGAAGGCCGGCTGGTGCCTGTACAAGCTCGGCTGTCGCGGTCCGGAAACTTACAACTCCTGCGGCAATATTCGCTGGTATCAGGGCATGAGTTATCCGATTCAGAGCGGTGCGGCTTGCATAGGTTGTTCAAACTCAAATTTCTGGGACGAAGGACCTTTCTCGACTCGTCTGCCGGCTTACGGAAAACTCGGTGATGTCGATAAAATCGGTGCGGGACTTGCTGCGGCTACCGGTATAGGCGTTGTCGGTCATGCCATAGCAAGCGTGATTCAACGCAACAATCGCGAAAATTTATTGGAAGAACATGAGGAGTAAGGTGGAAAGGTGAAAAGGTGGAAAGTGAAAAGTGAAAAGGTGGAAAGTGAAAAGGTGGAAAGGTGAAAAGTGAAAAGGTGGAAAAGTGAAAAGTGAAAAGTGAAAAGGTGGAAAGTGAAAAGTGAATTTTTCGGAGCAAAACTTTCCACCTTGCAAACCTTACAACCTTTCCACCTTGAAGCAACCTTTCCACCTTGAAGAAAACTTTCCACCTTGAAGAAAACTTTCCACCTTGCAAACCTTACAACCTTACAACCTTAAAGAAGGGGTGAATTATAAATGCCACACGTTGTAGTAGACCCGATTACAAGAATTGAGGGACATCTGCGTGTTGAAGTTACGGTAGACGGCGGCAAAGTCACGGACGCAATCTCAAGCGGTACGGCTTGGCGTGGTCTTGAACTCGTCATGAAAGATCGCGATCCCCGCGATGCTTGGGCTTATATTCAGAGGATTTGCGGAGTTTGTACTACCGCTCACGCTCTTGCGTCCGTTCGTGCAGTCGAGGACGCTCTCGGAATTGCAATTCCGAAAAACGCAAGCTATATCAGAAATATCATGGCGGCAACTTTGACCGTTCAAGATCATATTGTGCATTTTTATCATTTGCACGCTCTCGACTGGGTAAGCCCGGTTGAGGCACTTGCAGCGGATCCGGCGAAAACCGCCGAACTTCAAACGTCACTTTTGAACGCTTATCGTCTGCCTTTCAGAGTACCGTCGGAAATTCCGACGGAGGCTTATCCGCATGACTTCCCCGCCGCAACGCCGCAGTATTTTACGGCTGTTCAGGCGAAAGTCAAAGCGATAGTCGAAAGCGGTCAACTCGGAATTTTCGCCGCTCAATGGTGGGATCATCCGGACTATAAACTTCTCCCGCCGGAAGTACATTTGCTTGCCGTCGCTCATTATTTGGAAATGCTCGACAAACAGCGGGAACTCGTCACGCCGCATGTAATTTTCGGCGGCAAAAATCCGCATCCGCATTACGTCGTCGGCGGTATGCCCTGTGCAATTTCAATGAACGACGGAAATGCTCCGGTCAATACCGCCCGCCTTGCGATTGTCGATCGTGCGATAAATATGGGACGCACTCTCGTCAACAATTATTATTTGCCGGATTTGATTGCGATAGGAAATATTTACGTCAAAGCCGGAAAAGTTGACGGCGGCGGACTTGCAAAGACTCGCGTCCTTTCGTTCGGAAGTTATCCGCTTGAAGGCTACAAGGGAACTTCGACCGGCGGCTATTTCGACAACCTTTTGATTCGCAGCAGCGGCGTTGTCGAAAACTTCGGGCAGGGTGTTGCAAATGCGACATTCAGCGAAATTAAAGCGGAAGATTTGAAAGACGATTCGGAAATTACCGAAGGCGTTGAACACGCATGGTACGAGTATCCGGAAGGTGCCGGCGATCTCCACCCGTGGCAGGGCGTTACAAAAGACAAATACACCGGACCGAAAGAGGGAACCGAAACAATTTGGAAAACTCTCAACGAAGGCGGCAAATATTCCTGGCTCAAAACGCCGAAATGGAAGGGCAAAGTTTGCGAAGTCGGTCCGTTGGCGAAATATATCATTATTTACGTCAAGGCTCAAAAAGGTCTGCTCGGCGATCTCACTTGGGCAGAAAAAATGATGATTGATCAAATTGATGCGGTTTCAAAAGTCTTGGGACTCGCTCCGGAAGTTTGGATGCCGACAATGGTCGGACGTACCGCCTGCCGTGCTTTGGATTGCCAACTCAACGCCGAAATCAATCGTTATTTCTTCGACAAACTCGTTGCAAATATCAAAGCCGGCGATACCGCGACAATGAATAACGAAAAATGGGATCCTTCGACTTGGGCGAAAGAGTGCCGAGGCGTCGGCTTGTACGACGCTCCCCGCGGTGCCTTGAGTCATTGGATTGTCATTAAGGACGGAAAGACCGACAATTATCAATGTATCGTCCCGACGACTTGGAACGCCTGTCCGCGTGACGAAAAAGCCGGTCACGGTGCTTACGAACTTGCCATGATGGATACAAATGTCGCCATTCCCGACAAGCCGCTTGAAATTGCAAAAGTTATTCGTTCGTTTGATCCGTGTATGGCTTGTGCTACTCACATGTACAATGCAAAGGGCGAAGAAATCAATATCGTTTCAACCGATCCTTACGGGAGGTGAACGCGATGAAAGCCGAAAAAGATGTTAAGCGGAAAGAATATTATTTGTTCAGTCCGTTCTTGAGGATTTTTCACTGGATCATGGCATCACAGATTGTCATTCTGTTCGTCACCGGACTTCTGATAACAAAGCCTATGGACGCAAATTCCACCGAACCGACTTTTACTTTGATGTCGATGGATTTGGTTCGCGATATTCATTTCCTGGCGGCGTTCATTTTCACCGCGTCGCTGATTTTGAGAATTTACGGCTTTATCGTGAATAAAGGCGACAGGCTTTTCCCGCGTGTTTGGGAAGGACATTTTTACTCGGAAACGGTTGAGGTCGCACTTCACTATATGCTTTTGAAACCCCACCACGCTCCTTTTCTCCGCAATCCTTTGGCGAGAATGTCCTATGCCGGACTTTATGCGATGGTCGCGGTTGAGATTTTGACCGGATTTGCCATGTACTTTATGAACAGCCCGTTCACGACCGGCGGAAAACTTTTCGGTTGGGTCAACACGATTTTGGGCAGCGAAATGATGACGCATTACGTTCATCACTACGTCGCCTGGCTGATAATCGTCTTTGCACTCGGTCATTTGTATATGGTCATTCGGGCGGAGTTTATGGAAGGAGAAAGCGAAGTTTCAAGTATGTTCTCCGGCAAAAAAATTCTTGCCCATACTCCGAAAGACGCAAACGAACTCGAATAAAAAAATTCTTGTAAACGAAAAATAATTTTGAGAGTCGGAAAAAATTTTCTTCCGGCTTTCTTTTTTTCTGCGGAAAATGATAAAAAATTTTCAAAAAACTTTTTAAATGGTATTGCCCGGTCTTTATATTTATGATAAAATTTGCGACGTTGCAGCCGGGTTGAGGTTTAAATTCCGGTTGCGGCTGATCGTAAAAACGGAGGAGTTCATGGAAGTAATTTTGGCGGAATATTTGGGATTCTGCTACGGTGTGAAACGGGCGATAAAGATAGCCGAAGAAAATGCGGACGGAAAAAGTTGTACACTGGGGCCGATAATTCACAATCCGCAGGTCGTCGAAAAACTTCGTCGCAAAGGCGTGGGGACGGTCGAGGATTTGGACGAAATGGACGAAGGCACAATAATAATTCGATCGCACGGCGTGGGACCGGGAATTTACAAAGAAGCGGAATCGAAGGGATTGAAGATTGTCGATGCGACTTGTCCGCACGTCAAAAAGGCTCAACTTTCGGCAAAAGAACTTTCCGAGAGCGGTTGCAAAACCGTGATAATCGGAGAAAAAAATCATCCGGAAGTCAAAAGTATTTTTGAGTGGACGAATCAAAATGCGACGGTTATCGAAACCGAAGAGGAAGCCGAAAATTTTGAAACCTGTCCCAAGCTGGGCATAGTATCTCAGACTACCGTTTCCGGTGCACGTTTTAAGGCAATCGTCATGAAACTTTTGGACAAGTCGGCAGACGTTCGCATTTTGCGGACAATCTGCACGGCGACGGATCAAAGACAGACGGCGGCGTTGAAACTTGCGGAAGAAGTTGACGCGATGATTGTTGTGGGCGGCAGAAACAGTGCGAATACCACGCGACTTGCTCAACTCTGCGAAGAAAAATGCCAAACATTTCACATAGAAACTGCCGAAGAACTTTCGCTTGAGCGATTAACCCAATACAAAAAAATTGGTATCACGGCCGGAGCCTCAACACCGGACCGGATTATCAGGGAGGTATACGAGAAGTGTCAGAGGATATGAAAAACGTAGAGGACATGGGTACATTGCTTGCCGAGGCGGGCGATATGCAAAACATCCGCGAGCACGAAGTTGTTGTCGGTACTGTTGTACAGGTGAATCGTAACGAGGCGTTTGTGGACATCGGCTACAAACAGGAAATCCCCGTTCCGAAAAGAGAATTGGCTTTCCCCGAACCGGAATCAGCCGAAGATGTCGTGAAGGTCGGTGATAAGATTGATGTTTACATTCAATCTCTCGGCGGCGAAAACGGCGGAGCACTTTCAAAAGTCAAAGCGGACAGAATGGTCGCTTGGAAGGAAATGGAAGAAATCAAAGAACGCGGCGAAACGGTAGAGGCGAAAATCACTCAAGTCGTCAAGGGCGGTCTTGTTGCGTCGGTCAACGGTTTACGCGGCTTTATTCCGGCATCTCAGATGGAATTGCACTTTGTTAAAGATCTCGGTGTCTACGTTGATCAAACCGTTACGGCACTGCCGATTGAAATTGATATTCACAAACAGCGTCTTGTTCTTTCGCGTCGTCAGATTCTCGAAAAAGAACGCGAAGAGAAACAGCAGGAAATTTTCTCCACGCTTGAACAGGGTCAAACGGTTAAAGGTGTTGTCAAACGCCTTGTCGATTACGGTGCGTTTATCGACATCGGCGGCGTTGACGGACTTGCTCATATTTCGGATTTGTCTTGGGATCGTGTAAAACAACCGTCCGACGTTCTTCAAGTCGGTCAAGAAGTTGAAGTTTTCGTCAAAAATGTCGATCCCGACAACAAGAGAATTTCTCTTTCGATTAAAGATACCCAACGCGATCCGTGGCTTGACAGAGCGGACAAATATCATGAGGGCGATTATATCGAAGGAAAAATTATCAAACTTACCGATTTCGGTGCGTTTATGGAGATCGAACCGGGCTTTGACGGACTTATCCCGATGGGCGAACTTTGCGACAGAAGAATCGAACGTGCAGACGAGGCGGTTCACACCGGCGACGAAGTCAAAGTAAAAGTTATGCGTATCGACCTCAAACGCAAACGCATTTCCCTTTCCGTCAACCGTGCAAGACGCGATGCGGAAACGGCAAGACGCGTTGACGAGCCGGCTCCGGCTGCCGAAGAATCGGCAGAATAAATTTTTGCATAACATTACTCCAAATAAAAATCTCTCGGGGAATCCGTTTCGGCGGGTTCCTTTTTCATTTACGCTTACGGCGGCAGGAAATTTTCGCCCGGCAAAGAATAACTGTTTCAAGAAGATTTTCAAGGATACGGGCAACATAAGGCAACGAAAATTTTTTCTTCGACGGGACAATTTTAACTGCCCTGCCCGGAAAAAAGCAAAAGGAGTTGTTTGTGATGAGATACGATCCGGCCAAAGGAATAACAGTCCTTGCAATCGACGACGACGAGGTCGTTTTGAAATTGATCTCTTCAATCGTCAAGAAGAAGTTGCCGTGGCGAATTTTGACGGCAGGCACGGGGGCAAAGGGGTTGGAGTATTTGCGGAAAAATCCGGTGCATCTCGTCTTGCTGGACATAAATATGCCGAGAGTTGACGGCTTTAAAACTCTTGACCTTATTCAGCACTACGAAGAGTTTAAAAATGTTCCGGTAATTTTCGTCACGTCACAGACAGATTCAAAAACCGTGGTAAGAGCCCGCGTCGCAAAAATCGACGACTATATCCGCAAGCCGATAGATCCCGATGAAATTTTGGAGCGAATAACCACTTTCGTCACTCAAAAAATTGTTTTCAAAATTTTGGTCGTGGACGACGACGAAATTTCCTTAAAACTCATCAAAAGATTTATCGAAACCGCCTTTCCTTACAAAGCGGAAGTCATAACGGTGAACGCCGCTCCCGCCGGACTGAACGTTATAGACACGGAAGAAATAAATCTGATGATCTTGGACGATGATATGCCGGTCGTCAGCGGTATCCGAATGATGGGGATTATGGAAGAAAAAAATCAGATGAATGACTTTCCCATAATCTTTATGCCGGGCGAGGATTTAAGTCTTGAAAGTCGCGGGAAAATGGCGGAGTGGAAGATAAAGTATTTTCTTGAAAAGCCGGCAGATCCGGAAGTGCTGATTGCTGTGATGATGGACGCATTGAATTTGCAACCGCCGCCGAAGGCAGAAAATATTTTTTGAAGGACGGATTTTGTCGCCCGTATTCTCAAGGTGATAATCCTGCCGGGATTATTTCCGGGCGTGAAGTATCGGCTTGCAAAAAAAAAATAAATCCGGTATAATCACAAATAAAATGAGGCAGTCGATCGCGGCTCCCTCAAAAAGTTAATACCTGAGTTTTGCCGTTTGTACGGCTTTTTTTATTTGCAAGTTACTTCAAAAGTGAAAGTAACGACACAACGAGAGTACCGGCACTCAACAAAAGTTGAAGAATTTCGTACCAAGTCATGTGCATCACCCCCTTGCAGGGGAGCCGACAACCTTCCGCCTCACCGACATTATAGTTGAAAAATTTATGAATCGCAAGAATTATTTCCGGGCGTGAAATAAATTTCAGCCGGCGTTCACTCATTTTCCAACTTTTAACTTTTCCACCTTTCCAATTCATTCCTTGCGACTTCGTCCCGACCCAAAATTTCGGATTGATAATTTGTCAGAATTGTACCGACTTCAATTTCTCCGAAAACATATCTCTTTGCCCGGAAACTTGCCCGCTCTGCGATTTTATCCCAGACTTTTTGTAAATTGTTTTTCGCGATAATGTCCGCCGCATCTTCCGCAGTGTTCGCGGCAAGGATTTTTTTTACTTCCTCTGCCGGCAAACCTTCCGACGCAGAATATGCCGCCAAAGTTTCAAGCCGGGCATCGGAAATTCTGTTGTGCGTGTGAAAATTTCCCGCCGCAACTTTAATCAATTTGCCGATATGCCCGCACAGAATAATTTTTTCGATTTTTCTTTCCGCCGCCCGCTCCAACATAAAGCCGATAAAATTTCCCGTGTGAACCGTCGCGGCGTAAGGCAGACCGATTTTCTTTGCGATATTTTCTCCGATTTTGCCGGGAACGAATACCAAAGTTTTAAAACCCGCCGCCTTTGCAACGTCGATTTGAGGGACGAGAGAATTTTTGAAAGCCTCCTCCGACATCGGACGCAAAACGCCGGTCGTCCCGATAACCGAAATGCCGCCCTCAATGCCCAACGTCGGATTTAAAGTTTTTTTCGCAAGCTCTTTTCCGGCGGGAATGGAAATTTCGACTTCAAGCCCGGCAATTTCAAATTCTTCCGCGACGTTTTTTATAAGTTTTCGCGGACCGGGATTTATCGCGGGTTCACCGGGAGAAATCGAAAGTCCGGGCTTTGTCACCCTGCCGATACCCTCACCGGCTTTAAAGACAATTTCGCCGCCGGGAATTTTTTTTATTGCAGTAAAAACGGATACGCCGTTCGTAACGTCGGGATCGTCGCCGGAATTTTTTACGACTTCCGCACAAATTTTTTCTTCGTCAATTTTTTTTACGGCAGCAACCGGTATTTTTAAAATCGTTCCGTCGAGTGCGACAATTTCGACTTCCCGGACGACTTCACCGCTCCCGGCAAAAAATAAGGCGGCTTTCACTCCCGCCGCCGCACAGGCTCCGGTCGTATATCCGCCGCGTAAATGTTTACTTTCCATCTTATTTTTCCCTGATTTCTCCAGTTCTCCGGCTCTGTTATTTCACCGTGACGAGTTCATATTCGCGAGTACCCATTCCGATTTTTTCCGCGTGTTCCAAAGTTTCTTTCCAGTGAACATTCGGATTGCTGTCTTTGAAGTGATCGTGATGATGACTCCAATCCGGTTTTGCAAGGTTGTCGCCGAGTTGGCTGTTTCTTATCGGCGTTTGTTTTTCGCAGGCATCGACGCAAGCCTGATCAATCGCAACAGGATCGAACGAGGCAAACATTCCGATATTCGGAAGAATGGCCGCATCATTTTCGCCGTGACAATCGCAATTCGGCGAAATGTCCATGGCAAGGTTGACGTGGAAACAGGGACGATCTTGACAGACGGCTTGAGCGTATTCCGCCATTTTTTTGTCAAGCAGATCGCCGGCATCCCACTGTTCGTTGCTTATCGCGTCGAAAGCACAGGCACCTATACAACGCCCGCAACCTTTGCAAATGTCATGATTGATATGGGCTTTCTTGTTTTCGTAAGTTATCGCTCCGGAGCCGCATTCTTTTGCACAGCGTTGACAGCCGCGACAAAGTTCTTCATTTACGACGACTTTTCCGGAAGAGTGCTGCTCCATTTTACCTGCACGGGAGCCGCTGCCCATACCGATATTTTTTATCGCACCGCCGAATCCGGTCATTTCATGACCTTTGAAATGTGCCAGACTGATAAAAATATCCGCGTCCATAATCGCACGACCGATCTTTGCCGCCTTGACATATTCGCCGTTTTTAACCGGGACTTCGGTCTCGTCCGTCCCCCGCAACCCGTCCGCAATTACAATTTGACAGCCGGTCGTCGTGGGATTGAAACCGTTCAAATTCGCACAGTCCATATGCTCAAGTGCATGTTTGCGGCTGCCGGGATAAAGGGTGTTGCAGTCCGTCAAAAAAGGATAGCCGCCCTGCTCTTTTACAATATCCGCAATAACTTTTGCATATTGCGGACGAAGGAAAGCCATATTTCCCAGTTCGCCGAAGTGCATTTTAATCGCGACAAATTTTCCTTCCATATCAATATTTTTGATTCCCGCTTTAATGCAAAGATTCCTGAGTTTTTGCAAAAGACTTGTTCCGACCTTTACGCGAAAATCCGTGAAATAAACTTTTGATTTTTCCATTACGCAAACCCTCCGTCAAAAAATTCTTACTTCATACGCTTATTTTGTAAATTCGATTTTAAAAAGTGAAATACCTGCAAAAAAAATTTCCGGACAATGATTCCGGAAGAAAAAATTTTTTCACCAATGATAAGGTTCGCCGCGATTTATTTTGAAAGCCCGGTAAATTTGCTCAAGCAAAATCACACGGGTCATTTGATGAGTGAAAGTCATTTTCGACAGACTCAATTTAAAATCTGCCGCCTTCCTCAAATCTTCCCCCAAGCCGAAAGCACCGCCGATCGCAAAAGTAAAATTACTTACACCGTCCAAAGTCATATCGGCAATTTTTTTTGCAAAATTTTCGGAAGTCATTTCTTCGCCGAAAACGTCCAAGACAAAGAGTTTTGAATCTGCGGGGACGCGTGTCAAAATTTTTTTTGCCTCTTCGTCAACGGTTTTACATTCCGGAATTTCGACAACTTCAATTTTGACAAAGGGACGCAACCTTTTCAAATACTCGGTCGCACCCCCCGTCAAAAAATTTTCTTTCAATTTGCCGACGGCGACAATATTTATTTTCATTGGTTGGAAGGTTGCGGCATTTCCTGCAAAGTAACTTCAACCGTACTCTTTTTGTCGTCACGGTCATAATAAACTTTGATCTTGTCCCCGACTTTGTGAGCCGCGATTTCCGCTCTGACTTCGCTGACCGAATTTACTTCCTTATCGTCGATCTTTAAAATTATATCCCCGCGTTGAAGTCCCGCACGACCCGCAGGAGCGTCAAGAGCGACCTGGAAAACATAAACGCCTTTGTCAATATTGAGCTGATAACCGTAGCGGGCGGCAGTGGGTTTGTCGAAAATTGTCACGCCGAGGTAAGGACGTGCAACGTAACCTTTTTCCATAAGTTCGGAAATGATTGATTGCACCGTGTTTATCGGAATTGCAAAAGCCATTCCCTCAACGCCGTTTGCCGCAAGTTTCGCACTGTTTATTCCTATGACTTCACCTTCGGCGTTGCAAAGAGCACCTCCGGAATTTCCCGGACTGATCGCCGCGTCCGTCTGAATCAAATTTATTCTGCGGTCACTGAGTTCCAAAGTCCTGTTCAAGGCACTGATGATACCGACGGTGACACTTCCCTGAAATTCAAGTCCCATGGGATTTCCGATTGCTATTGCCGGCTCGCCGACCATTACATCGTCGGAATTTCCGAATTTTGCAACCGGCAGATCTTTTGCATCGACTTTTACGACGGCAATATCGGTCATTTCGTCCGTGCCGACCAATGTGCCGTTAATGCTGTTTCCGTCCGCAAGAGAAACGATTAACTCTTTCGCTCCGGCGATAACGTGGTTATTTGTGACAATGTAGCCGTCCTTCCGGAAAATTACGCCGGAACCCACGCCTTCCGTTTCAATTTTGCGATTGAAAAAATCTCTGGCGACGGCTTTATTTGTTATTCCCACGACAGCCGGTCCGACAGTCTTGGCAACTTGAACGGCGGGAGTATTTCTGCCGCTCGCGACCGCGACCGCCGCCGGCTTTTCATTTCCCAAAACCTTTTCGACTACGGAATTTTCTTCCGCCGGACTGTCCTTCACTCCCTCGCCCTGCGTAATTCCGCAACCGCCGAAAATTAAAGCGGTCGAAGTGAGTGCCGCACAAAAAAATCTTGCAAACTTTTTACTTTTACCCTGCATAAAAATAATTCTCCCTTCAATGCCGGCTTTTTTTCAGCCGACCGGTAACACTGTCAATCCGTCGGTTTAAATTCTGCCGCCGCCGAAATTTCCCTGCAAAAAAATTTTTCTTCGTAATTCAACGGCTTGCCGCAACCGGAATTTTGTTATAAAATTGCGGGTAGTGATTTACAATAGGGAATCGGCAATTTTCCGGCACACCGAAAAAATTTTTTGAAAGGTTGCGATAAAATGGCGGACAGCGGAGACAATTATTGTTTTGCCTGCGGGAAGGAAAATCCCATAGGCTTGCATTTGGAATTTGAGTTGACGGACGATATATTGACGGCAAAAAAAATTTTGGCAAGAGAATATCAAGGTTATGAAAATGTCGCTCACGGCGGGATAGTCACCACTCTTTTGGACGAGGCGATGTGTTGTTACATAAAAGAAAAATTTGACGAGCGGGCAATGACCGGACGGCTCAACATTCGCTACCACCTGCCCACGCCGGTCGGGCAGGAATTGACGATAACCGCCGGGACAGAATCTCAACGCCTGAACATTTTGACGATGAACTCAAAAATAACTTTACCGGACGGCACGGTAACGGCGGAGGCGAGTGCAAAATTCGCACTTGTATCTTTGAAATGAAGGGAAAGAAAACCGGGAAATTTTTTTACGACAAATACTGTTCGCCCAAGCCGAAAAAAATTTCGTCGGAAAAAATCGGAAGGCTTGAAGTAAATGTTCGCGGTTTCGGTTTTGTCATTCCGGAGGACAAGGAAAATCCGAACGATCCGGATATTTTTATAGACCCGGAAAATATGAACGGAGCTATTCACGGCGACAGGGTAAAGGTAAGAATAATTTCAAGATTTGCCGGGAAACTTGACGGAATAATTTCGGAAATTGTCGAGCCTTCAAATGAAAATATCGTCGGCATTTTGATAAAATCCGGTAAAAAATATTTTGTGCGTCCGGACGACAGGCGGCTTGACTTTAAAATCGAAATTCCCAAATTGAAAGAAACCGTTTCCTCAAATACAAAAGTCGTCGTCAAAATTATTTCCCGTACGCCCTTCCGGGCAAAAATAATTGAAATTTTGGGCAAGGTCGGCGAGGAAGGAATTGACATTCTTTCAATTTTGCGGGCTCACAATGTCGATGAAGATTTTCCGGACGATGTTAAAAGTCTAGCCGCAAAAGTCGAAATTTCCCCTTCACCGGAAGAAATTTCAAAGCGTATCGACCGGCGAAATTTGAAAATCGTGACGATTGACGGCGAGGACGCGAAAGACTTGGACGACGGAGTTTTTGCCGAAAGACGCGGGGAAAAATATTTTCTGGGCGTTTATATCGCCGACGTAAGTCATTACGTCCGACCGCAAAGCCCGCTTGACCGCGAGGCTTATCGTCGCGGGACGAGCATTTATCCGGTTGACCGTGTCGTCCCGATGTTGCCGACGGAACTTTCAAACGGCATTTGCAGTTTGAACGCCGGGACGGACAGACTTTCAATGGCTTGTGAAATGGAACTTGATTCCGCCGGAAACGTCACCGACCACAAAATTTTTCCGACGGTTATTCACGTTCACCGCCGCTTGAGTTATACGCAGGTAAATAAATTTCTTGACGGCGACAGGAAAGAACTTGCCGACTGTGCGGAAAATTTGGACACGCTGACGGAGATTTACAATCTGCGAAAAAAAATTCGCGAAAAACGCGGTTCAATAGATTTCGATTTGCCTGAATTGAAAATTGTTTTGGACGAGAAAGGCAAGCCGGTTGAAATTGCAAAAAAAATTCGCGGCACGGCTGAGGCGATAATCGAGGAGTGTATGCTTGCGGCAAATGAAACCGTCGCGGAACACACGATAAGAAAAAAAATTCCGTCCCTGTATCGGATACACGAATTGCCGGAGAAAGAAAAGTTGACTCTGCTCAACAGATTTTTGTCGCACTTCTCCCTGCACATAAATTCCGGCGGCAACGGACAAATTCACCCGCGAGAATTTCAAAGAATAATAAAATCGGTTGACGGGAAAAAGTATCAACGCGTCGTTTCAAGTTTCGTCCTGCGGACAATGCAACAGGCGAGATATTCCGCCGAAAACACCGGACATTTCGGGCTGGCGGCGACTTTTTACACGCATTTCACTTCACCTATCCGCCGTTATCCCGATTTAATCGTACACAGAATGTTAAAACTTGCGGCGACTTCTCCGGAAAAATTGACGGCGGCGGCGGGAAATTTGCAACAAATTGCCGTGCAGACTTCAAAATGCGAGCGTGAGGCGGTGGCGATTGAAAGAGAAACCGACGATTTGAAATCAACCGAATATATGAGCCGGTTTATCGGAGAAAAATTTGACGGGACAATTTCCGGCGTGACGCGTTTCGGCTTTTTCGTCGAGCTTGAAAACGGGATTGACGGACTTGTCCCTGTGACCGAATTGCCCGGCGATTATTACGAATATGTGGAATCGGAATTTGCTTTAATAGGCTTGGGAACGGGAAAGAGTTTTCGCATCGGCGACTCCGTCCGCGTAAAACTCATTGACACGGATATAAACCTTCGCCGAATAACCTTTAGACTGTTGCCGGGCGTGGCGGCAAAAAATTTGATAGCCGGGATTTAGCTGTCAGGTAAAAAAAAGAGGGAACCGATATAAATTCCCTCTTTACATGTTTCCCTGTTTTTTTTTACGTCAGCCGAAAAGTTCGGTGGAAAGATAGCGGTCGCCGGTATCCGGCAAAATTACGACGATATTTTTTCCGGCAAAGTCCGGACGAATCGCGATTTTCAAAGCCGCCGCCAATGCCGCACCGGCAGAAATTCCGACAAGTATTCCTTCGGAGCGTGCAAATTCCCGCGAATATTCAAAAGCATCCTCGTTCTTTATCGGCAAAACTTCATCAAAAATTTTCGTGTCCAAAACTTCCGGGACAAAACCCGCACCGATTCCCTGAATTTTATGTGCACCGGATTTTCCCTGCGACAAAACCGGTGAAGTTTCCGGCTCGACCGCGAAAACTTTTACCGCCGGATTTTTCGACTTCAAAAATTTCCCGGTTCCGGTCAAAGTGCCGCCCGTCCCCACGCCGGCGACGAAGGCATCAACTTTTCCGTCCGTGTCTTCCCAAATTTCCGGGCCGGTCGTCTTTTCGTGAATTGCCGGATTTGCGGGATTGGTGAATTGCGACGGAATGAAGGAGTTCGGCGTATCTTTTGCAAGTTCTTCGGCCTTTGCAATCGCACCTTTCATACCTTTCGCACCTTCCGTCAAAACAATTTCCGCACCGTAAGCCTTCAATAAATTTCTGCGTTCGACGCTCATTGTTTCCGGCATCGTGAAAATTGCCTTGTAACCTTTCGCCGCCGCAAAACTTGCAAGACCTATTCCGGTATTGCCGCTGGTCGGTTCTATTATGACGGCTCCGGGCTTAATTTTCCCTTCGCTCTCCGCCGCCTCAATCATCGCCTTTGCAATTCTGTCTTTGACACTGCCGGCGGGATTGAAGTATTCGAGTTTCACCAAAATTTTTGCGGGGGAGTTGAATTTTTTCGCGAAATTCGCCGCTTCCAAAATCGGAGTGTTTCCGATAAGTTCCGTTACGCTTTTATAAATTTTTCCCATAATTTTTTCACTCCTTCAAATTGCCGCAAAGCCTTCTTCAAGGTCTGCAATAATATCGTCAATGTGTTCCGTGCCGATTGAAAGACGAATCGTCGCGGGAGTAATTCCGGAGCCGAGCAACTCTTCTTCGGTCATCTGTGAATGAGTGGTTGATGCCGGGTGAATGACCAAAGATTTTACGTCGGCGACATTGGCGAGAAGTGAAAACAGTTTCAAATTGTCTATAAACTTCATCGCCGCTTTTGCACCGCCTTTAATTTCAAAAGTGAAAATGGAAATGCCGCCGTTCGGAAAATATTTTTTGTAGAGTTCGTGATCCGGGTGGTTTTCAAGTGCCGGGTGGTTTACCTTATCGACTTTCGGATTTTTGCTCAAGTATTCGACGACTTTCAAAGCGTTTTCAATATGCCGCTCCACTCTCAAAGAGAGAGTTTCCGTTCCCTGCAAGAGGAAAAACGCACTCAAAGGAGAAATCGCCGCACCGGTATCCCGGAGCAAAATCGCCCGAATGTAAGTTACAAACGCCGCCGCTCCCAATGCTTTATAAAAACTTACCCCGTGATAACTCGGATTAGGTTCGACAAGGTGCGGGAATTTGCCGGACTTCTCCCAGTCAAATTTCCCGGACTCGACGATAATACCGCCCAAAGTCGTCCCGTGTCCGCCGATAAATTTTGTCGCGGAATGGACAACTATATCCGCTCCGTATTCAAACGGGCGAATTTGATAAGGCGTTGCAAAAGTATTGTCGATGACCAGCGGAATTTTGTGCTTGTGGGCAATATCCGCGACGGCTTGAATGTCAATCAAAGTCGCATTGGGATTTCCGACCGACTCTATAAAAATAAATTGCGTATTGTCTTGAATCGCCTTTTCAAAAACTTCAACGCCCTTCGTGGGATCCACGAAAGTCGTGTCCACTCCGTAAAGCGGGAGGGTATGCTCGAAAAGATTGTAAGTGCCGCCGTAAATCGTGGTTGCCGCGACAATGTGCTGACCTTTTTGAGCAAGTGCCTGTGCAACGTAAGTTACGGCCGCCGCTCCGCTTGCCACAGCCAGAGCCGCAGAACCGCCTTCCAATGCCGCAATTCTCTTTTCAAAAACTTCCTGCGTCGGATTTGTCAAACGCCCGTAAATATTCCCGGCATCTTTCAACGCGAAACGATCCGCCGCATGTTGCGAGTCGTGGAAAACATAAGAAGTCGTTTGATAAATCGGAACGGCTCTTGCGTCCGTCACCGGGTCGGCTTTCTCCTGCCCGACGTGCAACTGCAAAGTTTCAAATTTGTATTCTCTCTCTTTACTCACCGTGAAAAACTCCTTTCATTTTAAAGGGACGCGGAATAAATTTTTCCTTCTTCCCGGAATCGCGGCTATGATATATCAATTAACCTACCTTGTCAATAGGAAATGTTTTTTTATTGCCGACACAAAAAAAGTTGCCCGGTCAATTCAACCGGACAACTTGTATTTTTTATTTCCGGAAAACTCTTTTCAAATTACACTTCGGCAACTTCTCCGGATTCCCGGGTCAAATTTTCCGCCTCGACGTCAACAACTTCCAAATCTCTGTATTGTGACATTCCGGTGCCGGCGGGAATGAGTTTGCCGATAATTACATTTTCCTTCAATCCGATGAGCGGGTCAACCTTGCCCTTAATCGCCGCGTCCGTCAAAACTCTTGTCGTTTCTTGGAAACTCGCTGCACTGAGGAAGGAATCGGTCGCCAAAGATGCCTTTGTAATTCCCAACAAAATCGGCTTTGCGACTGCCGGCTCACCGCCGCTCTCTATCGCCTTTGTATTCGCCGCTTCAAAGACGTTTATATCCACAAATTCGCCGGGCAGGAAATCCGTCGTCCCGGAATCTTCAATCTTGACTTTGTGGAGCATTTGACGAACCATGACTTCAATATGCTTGTCGTTAATTTCGACACCCTGCGATTTATAAACTTTCTGGACTTCGTAAACGAGATAACGCTGTGTATCCTTCAAACCGCAAACTCTCAAAATATCGTGCGGATTTATTGCACCGTCCGTCAATTTGTCGCCGGCTTTCACGGTGTCGCCGGTATTTACGGAAATTCTCGTGCCGAAAGGAATTGTATATTCGCGTTTTTTCTCCGGAATTTCGGGATTTATGATAATCATCGGCAAGTCGTTTTTCTCGTTTACGCCCATTCCGATAACTCCGTCAACTTCAGCGATAACCGCATTGTGTTTCGGCTTGCGTGCCTCAAAAAGTTCTTCGACACGCGGCAGACCTTGCGTAATATCTTCACCGGCAACGCCGCCCGTGTGGAAAGTTCTCATTGTCAGCTGTGTGCCCGGCTCGCCGATTGACTGTGCCGCGATAATTCCGACAGCCTCGCCGACTTCGACTTCCGTCTGATTCGCCAAATCCCGACCGTAACATTTTTTGCAAACGCCGAATTGAGATTTGCAGGTGAGTACGCTGCGAATCGTGACTTTTTCGCGGACTGCGGCAATTTTGTCGGCAAGTTCCGAATCAACGGTTTCGTTAATCGACGCAATTTTGTTGCCTTCCTTGTCAAAAATATCTTCGGCAAGGACGCGACCCAAAATTCTGTCTTGCAGAGATTCTATAACGCCGTTTCCTTCCTTTATTGCCTCAACTTCAATTCCGCGAACATTGTTGTTGCGGACAAAAATTTCTTCCGTGTCGCCGTCAATCAATTCGTCCGCCATTTCGTGCGTCAAAATTTCTCCGGCGGCATATTCCTTTCCTTCAATCGTAACGCCCTTTGCCAACTCTTTGCCGATAATTTCGTGAATAAAGGCGTGGCGAAGTCTTTCGCGTTCGCTTTCGTCCCTTGTACCGAGTTTTATCGTTTCCATTACCAGCGAATGACTTGCGGAGTTCGGGGAAGTCAGACTCATACCGCGGACGGAAACTTCGGGCGTATCAAGTTCGCCGAGTTTCGTCAGAGCGTCAACGTCCAAAACGGTATCGCGGTTTATCACGATTTCGCCGGTTTCTTCGTCAACAACGTCAACCGCAAGCACTCTTCCGACAAGTGCATCGTTCAAAACTTCCAGAGCGTCGAAAGTATTTTCGGCAAGCAACGCCCGCTCCAAAACCAAATTTATCGTCGAAACGTCGCAATCTTCTTCCCGGACAATGACATCTTGGGCAACGTCAACCAGACGGCGTGTCAAATATCCGGAGTCCGCCGTGCGGAGTGCGGTATCGGCAAGCCCCTTTCTGGCACCGTGACTTGAAATAAAGTAATCGGAAACGCTCAAGCCTTCGCGGAAATTCGCGGTAATCGGCAAGTCAATGATTCTGCCGGAAGGATCAGCCATAAGACCGCGCATACCGGCAAGCTGACGCATTTGCTGTTTGTTACCGCGGGCACCGCTGTCAGCCATCATGCGGATCGGGTTGAAGGTGTCCATATTTTCCATCATCGCGTCCGCAACGTCGTCGGTTGTCTTATTCCAAAGATCGACAACTTTTTTATAGCGTTCGTCCTCCGTGATAAGACCGCGACTGTATTGGCGTTCGACTTTGTTTACTCTTTCCTCCGTCGCCGCAATAATATCCTTCTTCTTGGGAGGAACGACGACATCCGAAATTGCAACGGTCATTCCGGCGATACAGGCATAATGATAGCCGAGATTTTTAACTTTATCTATGACTTCTGCGGTTTTCGTCGCACCGAATTTATTGAAAGTCGCCGCAACCAATTTGCCGAGTTCTTTTTTGTTCATCAAAATTCCCAGCCGGCTCACACCGTCTTTATCTTTGTGATAATACCGGAGTTCCGGCGGTAAAATTTCATTGAAGATCATTCTGCCGACGGAAGTTTTGACCATCGCGAAACCTTCCGGAAAATCTGCGGCTGCGGCGGCGGGCAAATCTTTCAGAGAAATTCTTGCCGTAATTTCAGCCTGCAAATCAAGATCGTGTTGATTGTAAGCCATGAGAGCCTCTGCGATCCCGCCGACGACTTTTCCTTCGCCCTTTGCACCCGGTCGGAGTATGGTAAGGTAGTATGTACCCAAAACCATATCTTGAGTGGGAACGATTATCGGCTTGCCGTCTTTCGGTGCCAAAATATGATTGGCGGCGAGCATGAGGACGCGAGCCTCAGCTTGAGCCTCGGCACTCAAAGGAAGGTGAATTGCCATTTGATCCCCGTCAAAGTCTGCGTTGTAAGCGGTACAGGCGAGCGGGTGAAGTTTCAAAGCACGACCTTCGGTCAAGACCGGCTCAAATGCCTGAATACCCAAGCGGTGAAGTGTCGGAGCACGATTCAAAAGTACCGGGTGTTCCTTTATGACTTCTTCCAAAACTCCCCAAACATCTGAATTTGCACGTTCAACCTTTTTCTTTGCCAATTTAATTGAAACGCTCCCGCCGGTATCTGCGGAAAGTTTTTTCATTACAAACGGCTTGAAAAGTTCCAAAGCCATTTCTTTGGGCAAGCCGCACTGATGCAATTTCAATTCCGGTCCGACGACTATGACGGAACGTCCGGAATAATCGACGCGTTTTCCCAAAAGATTTTGGCGGAAACGTCCCTGCTTACCTTTCAACATATCGCTCAAAGATTTCAGCGGACGATTTCCCGGTCCGGTAACCGGGCGACCTCTGCGACCGTTGTCTATCAAAGCGTCAACCGCCTCTTGCAACATTCTCTTTTCGTTGCGGACGATAATATCCGGTGCTCCCAAATCCAAAAGTCTTTTCAAACGGTTGTTTCTGTTTATCACTCGTCTGTAAAGATCGTTCAAATCGCTTGTCGCAAATCTGCCGCCGTCAAGCTGAACCATCGGACGGAGTTCCGGAGGAATGACCGGCACAACGTCCATAATCATCCATTCCGGGCGGTTTCCGGACTTTCTGAACGCCTCGACGACTTCAAGCCGGCGAATTGCCCGGACTCTTTTTTGTCCGTTTGACGAATGAAGTTCTTGGCGGAGTTCTTCGCTCATCGCGTCAAGGTCAAGTTCCTGCAAAAGTTCTTTGACCGCCTCCGCACCCATTCCGACTCTGAAAGTCTTGCCGTACTTTTCGCGGTAAATTCTGTATTCGACTTCACTCAAAATTTGCTTTTTCCGGATCTCTTCCGCATCGCCGGCATCTATGACTATGTAAGACGCGAAATACAAAACTTTTTCAAGTTGACGCGGGGAAATATCCAAGATCAAGCCCATTCTGCTCGGTATTCCCTTGAAATACCAGATGTGGGAAACCGGTGCGGCAAGTTCTATATGTCCCATTCTTTCGCGGCGAACTTTTGCCTTTGTGACTTCAACGCCGCAACGATCGCAAATTATTCCCTTGTAACGGACGCGTTTGTATTTTCCGCAGTGACATTCCCAATCTCGCGTGGGTCCGAAAATTCTTTCGCAAAACAATCCGTCGCGTTCGGGTTTCAAAGTGCGATAGTTGATGGTTTCCGGCTTTTTTACTTCGCCGTGTGACCATTCGCGAATTTTTTCGGGCGAGGCAAGCCCTATACGCATGGAATCAAAAATATTAACGTCAAGCATCATAATTCTCCTTTTTCTCAGCCGGTGTTTCAGGGAATCGGTCTTTTCCTCCGGTTTCCCTGTCAATAATTATCGTCATCGTCCGAAGAATCAAAATTTATATCCTGCGAAAAACCGCCGTTTGTAAGACCGATTGAAACGGGATCCGAATCAAATTCGCGTTCCAAACTCTCATAATCCCGGTCTATTCCGGCAATATCTTCAATATTTTCCTGATCTTCCATGCCGGCGGCAATAATTTCTTCGTCGCTCAATTCTTCCGGCTCGCTCTCCGGCTCCGGATCCGAATCTGCATAATCGTTTTCGCCTTCCGGATTTTCGGGTTCCGGCGGAGCTTGGACTTCGTGCTTTCCGTAATTTCCGACATCAACGCCGACATCTTCTGCTCTTGCCCGGATATTTTCGTCGTCGTCGTCGTCCTCATGAATTACAATTTCTTTTGAATCGCCGCTCAAGACTTTTATATCCAGACCTATCGACTGTAATTCTTTAATCAAAACTTTGAAAGATTCGGGAACGCCCGGCTCCGGAATGTTCTGTCCTTTGACTATCGCCTCATACGCCTTGACGCGACCGACAACGTCATCGGATTTAACCGTCAAAATTTCCTGCAAAGTATAAGACGCACCGTAAGCCTCCAAAGCCCAGACTTCCATTTCGCCGAAACGCTGACCGCCGAATTGAGCCTTACCGCCCAAAGGCTGTTGAGTAACCAAGCTGTAAGGTCCGGTTGAGCGGGCATGAATTTTATCGTCAACCAAATGATGAAGTTTCAACATATAAACGCAACCGACCGTTACACGATTTTCAAAAGGTTCTCCGGTGCGTCCGTCGTAAAGAATCGTTTTGCCGTCCGTATCCATTCCGGCAACTTCCATTGTATTTATAACGTCCTCTTCCCTTGCACCGTCAAAAACCGGCGTTGCGATATGCACTCCCGCCTTGTCGGGTTTCGGCAGAGTATCGAGGTCGTAGCCTATTTTCCTCAAGCGTTGCAAAAGATCTGAACCGGCACCGGCTTTAATTTCGTAGCCGAGTTTGCGGACAGCCATACCCAAGTGAGTTTCCAAAACTTGACCGATATTCATTCGGGAAGGAACGCCCAGAGGATTTAAAACAATATCAATCGGCGTACCGTCCGGCAGGAAAGGCATATCTTCCTCACGCATAATCCGGGAAACAACGCCTTTATTTCCGTGACGACCGGACATCTTGTCTCCGACTGAAATTTTTCTTTTCTGTGCTATGTAAACGCGGACTTGTTTATTTACGCCGGGAGCCATTTCGTCATTGTTTTCGCGTGTAAAAATCTTTACATCGACAATCTTGCCCGCTTCGCCGTGCGGAACTCTGAGGGAAGTGTCGCGGACTTCACGAG
>CAJOOE010000165.1 GCA_905236145.1 uncultured Selenomonadaceae bacterium | reverse complement strand
CCTGATTAAAAGTCAGGTGCTCTACCGACTGAGCTAGCGAATCACTAACAACGCGGCGAATTATAGCACACGTTGTTCTACAATGCAAGAAAAATTTTTTTACTGTTTGACGGATTGAAAAAAAAATTGCCCCGCTCGGGGGCAACCATGAAAAAATTTTTTTCGTTATCAATTTTTCTTTTCTTTGATTCTCGCAGCCTTGCCGGTGAGTTTGCGAAGATAGTACAATTTTGCACGACGAACCGCACCGCGACGAACAACTTCAATTTTGTCGATACGCGGAGAATGTACGGGGAATACCCTTTCGACACCGATGCCGTAAGAAATTCTGCGAACCGTAAACATTTCGCGGACACCCGTCCCCTGACGACCGATCACGACACCTTCAAAAACCTGAATACGTTCGCGATTGCCTTCGACGATTTTCGCGTGTACGCGGACTGTGTCGCCCGGTGCAAAAGCCGGAATGTCGTCGCGGAGTTGTTCTTTCTCCAAGATTTCGATAATATTCATAAACCTTTCTCCTCCTTCCGGTATTCTTGATCTCGCCATGAAATCCAGAGGAATACCGCATTAAAACTCGGACAGTCTATCACCAAAAAATTTTTCTGTCAAGCCGACCGGACTCGTTTTTTTCAGTAGCCGAAAAGTTTGTCCAGAAATCCCCGCCAGCCTTTTGAAACGCTTACCATTTCCGAGCCGGTCAAAAGACTTTTGACAATTTCTTTGACGCATAAAGAGGCGGGAGCGTCCGGATTCATCAAAATGAAAGGCTCCTGTTTTTTTACGGCATCGCGGACGACCCTGTCCTCATAGACATAGCCGAGATAGGAAACTTTTGTATTTAAAAATTTTTCCGTCGTCCGATTGAGTTTTTCGTTCGCGTCCAAACTTTCTTCTTCGTCGCCGATTCTGTTCACTATCAGCCGAATGTTTCGCTTGTCGGTGTACTGCGTGTAAGCCTTTATTACGGCGTAAGCGTCGGCGAGTGAAGTGGGTTCCGGCGTGGTAATCAGCAAAACTTCCTCAGCCGCCAAAACAAATTCTATGACGTGACGGCTCAAACCGGCTCCCGTGTCGATTATTATGGTATCCGCCGTTTCCGAACAGCGTCCGAGTTTTCGGTGCAATTTTCTTTGTGCGGAACGATTCACTCCCAAAGTCGCCTCAATTCCCGCAACGCCGGAAATATATTTTACCCCGCAGGCCCCTTCTTCGACAACGTCCTCCAATTCCACGCCGTCCTCAAGCAAGTCAATCAAACTCCTGTTTGTAACCTTGCCCATCAGGACGTTGACGTTTGCCATCCCGATATCCGCGTCGATCAGCATTACCTTTTTGCCGGACATCTGCAGACCGACGGCAAGATTGACGGCGAGGTTGGTTTTTCCGACACCGCCCTTGCCGCTGGTTATCGCAATCACGCGGGTATTTTCTTCTACGCCGAACTCAAGCTCTCCTATCGTCCGGGATTCGTTTTCCTCTGCGGTTCTCTCCTCAACCAAATTTCTCAAAGTTGCTGCCTGATCGTCCATGAGTTTACTCCTTGCAAAAAAGTATGCCGGTGTGTCGGGAAATTACCGGCACTCCGAATTATACACCGGTTTACACGTTTTTGTCTTGCGATTTTTGCAATTTTAATTTTGTCGCCAAAGATTCTGCCGCCGTGCGATTCATTCCCGGCACTTTTGCCAAATCCTCAACCGACGCGGCTTTTATTTTTTCCATCGTTCCGAAATATTTCAAAAGGGCGGATCTCCTTTTTTCACCGATTCCGACGGCTCCATCCAATTCCGATTGCAAATTTCTTGCCCGGCGAAGTTTTCTGTGGTAGGTTATTGCGAATCTGTGAGCCTCGTCTCGTATTCTCTGCATAAGTCTTAAAGATTCTCCGTCGCGGGGCAATTCTACCGGATCGGAACTTCCTTCGACAAAAATTAACTCAAATTGTTTTGCCAAGCCCACGACCGGGACTTTGTGTCCGAAAGAGCGGATTATTTCAAGTGCGGAGTGAAGTTGACCCAACCCGCCGTCAATTACTATCAAGTCCGGCAATTCTTCCGCCGTCAATTTCCCGTAACGCCGGCTTGTAACTTCACGCATTGAAAGAAAATCGTCCGGCTTTCCCTCTGCCGATCGAATTTTATATCGGCGGTAACTTTTTTTGTCCGGCATACCGTTTTCAAAGACGACCATTGAGGCGACCGTCTCCGAGCCTTGATTGTGGGAAATGTCGAAACATTCCATTCTCACGGGCGGCACCGGTAAATTTAAAAATTTTTGCAATTCTTCGACCGCACCGCTTGTCTTGGAAGTTTTCATTTGCCGGCGAAGTGTCGTTTCCGTCAAAAATTTTTCGGCGTTTTCTCTTGCCATTTGCACGAGTTGAAATTTTGTCCCGCGTTTCGGCGAAATTATTTTTGCCTTCAGCCAACTTTCCGCAAGTTTCAAATCTTCTTCCGGCAATTCGACCGGCAATAAAATTTCGTCCGCAGAAATTTCGGAGCGGCTGTAATATTGTTTCATAAATTCCGCGACAATTTTTTCGTCCGATTCCTCCTCCGTTCCCGTCAACATAAAATTATCCCGCCCGACAACTTTTCCTTCCCGCACGAAAAAAATTTGTGCACAGACCTCCGAATTTAACCGGGCAATTCCTATCGCGTCGAGGTTGCCGGAGTCCGTAACGATTTTTTGTTTTTCGGAAATTTTTTTGACCGCCGACAAAATATCTCTCAACCTTGCCGCCGTTTCAAAATTTAAATTTTCCGCCGCCGCCGTCATTTTTGCGGTCAAATCCCTTTCGACTTCTCCGGTTTTTCCCGCCAAAAATTTTTCTGCCGCACGGACGATCTCAAAATATTCCTCCCGCGAAATTTTATTTACGCATGGAGCCGGGCAACGTTTTATGTGAAATTCCAGGCAGGGACGCTTGGCAAGAGTCCGGCAAGTTCTGAGGGGAAAAATTTTTCGCAAAAGTTCTGTCGTTTCTTTGACGGCAAGCCCGCTTGTAAAAGGCCCGAATCTGCGGGATCCTTTTTGAGCCGGTTTGCGGGTAACGATTATTCGCGGAAAATCTTCTCCCAAAGTCAGCTCGATGTAAGGATAACTTTTGTCGTCCTTCAAGCTGATGTTGTAGCGGGGACGATATTTTTTTATCAAGTTACATTCCAAAATCAGAGCCTCGACTTCATTGGCGGTCACTATCGTTTCAAAATCTTCTGTCTTTGCGACCATTGCCTTGACTTTTGCCCCGTGATTTTTGTCCGATTGAAAATACTGTCGGACGCGATTTTTTAAGACAACCGCCTTTCCGACGTAAATTATTTTGCCGCCGGAATTTTTCATCAGGTACACGCCCGGCTTGTCCGGCAGAAGTTTCAATTTTTCTCTGATAATCTCGTTCATTTTCACACAGCCCGAATAACACTTGACCGAATATTTAATTTTGTCCCGATTGACAATCTTGTTGCCGTTGCGTCCGGATTTTCTTTTCGCCAAAGCAACCTGTCCACCGCCGCCGCTCCGAAAGAATCGCAGGAAACATAAACCGAAGTCAAATTCGGCTCGATTACCGAGGACATCGGAATATCGTCAAAGCCGACGATTGAAACATCGTCCGGAATTTTTATTCCGAATTGCGAAAATGCCTTCATCGCTCCCAATGCTATCAAATCGTTGTCGGCTATTATTGCCGACGGGAATTTTATTCCCTGTCTCAAAAGTTCGCAAACGTCTTGAAATGCACCTTCGACCGTCGGCTCAAGCATAAAAATTTTTCGTTCGCCGGAATTTAAATTGTGTCGGTTTAAAAAATTTTTAAATGCGGAAAATCTCTGTTCAAAATTTCGGATTGAAAAAGAACTGCGAAGGTAGCCGATTTCTCTGTGTCCGGCATCGTAAAGATATTTCATTCCCCGCCAAATTCCGTCCTCGTTGTTAATTGTTACCGTGTCGAATCCGGAACCGAAAATATCGCAATCCAAAATCACGGTCGGAAGATTTATCGAAGAGAGCGTACCGATTTCATTTTCGGAAAGTTCCGTCCCCAAAATCAGCAGTCCGGCAAGCCCGGAATTTTCGGAAAGTTTCAAAGTGTTTAACAGTTCCGCCTCGTCCGCACAATACATCAACATAATCGTGTAACCTTTCAATCTGGCGGCGTGTTCCACTGCGGAAATGAGGGCGGTGAAAAATTGCGAATCGGTTACAACTTTCCCGTAACGCTTGCAGACGATAAAGCCGGCAGTTCCCATATTTGCCGGAGATTTTTGCGAAATGCGGCTGCCGGTGTATTTTAAATCTTTCGCCGTTTCCAAAACTTTCCGGGCTGTTTGCAGATTTACTCCGGGACGACCGTTCAAAGCCAATGAAACCGTTGCCGGCGAAATGTTCAGCCGATCTGCTATGTCTTTTATCGTAACTTTTTCCATATTCGCTGCCCCCTTTTTTTCAATTAAAGTATAAAACATTTTAATTAAACGGGCAATCTTTTTTTCAAAGCAACTGTCATGCCCGTTAAAAAAATTGCTTGACTTTAATTCAAGGCGGTGATAATATAACGGGCGTGTTGGGGACGTAGCTCAGCCGGGAGAGCATCAGGTTCGCAATCTGGGGGTCGAGGGTTCAATCCCCTTCGTCTCCACCAACTT
>CAJOOE010000164.1 GCA_905236145.1 uncultured Selenomonadaceae bacterium | reverse complement strand
GACAATTTTGCGGACGAAACTCAATATTTCAAGGATAATCCCGCAAAGAAATTTGAATTGACAAATTTCTTTGTGAACAGACAAATTTCTTATTATTTCGCCAATCTTTACGAAGGCGGCAGAATACGCACGGATTTCGACGAAATTTTTAAAGATATTTTTGAGAAACGAAAGGACGATCTTGCACCCTTCGCAGCGTATATGTTTAATATGATGAATGCGTATAAAGCGGCTTGGGAACAAAGCGGCAGACAAATTTTTGAAATGCAAAACAAGATTCGCGAACTTGAGCAAAAATTAAACGAAAATTAAAATCTGAAAAGTTTTTCATATTGACGGGAAGGCTCAAACGGTTTAATATATGCAGGGCAAAGTTTTCTTGTGCCGGAGGTGAAAATTTTTGAGCGTTGCGGAAAATTTGAAAAAAGTTATTGCGACGATCGACGCGGTTAAAAGAGAACCGGTGACTTTGACGGCGGTGACAAAAAATCATGGCGTGGAAGTCATGAGAGAGGCGATTGATGCCGGCGTGGAGAATATCGGCGAAAACCGGATTCAAGAGGCGATTGAAAAATTTGAAACGCTCGACCGGCAGGTAACGAAACATTTAATCGGTCATTTGCAGACAAACAAGGTCAAGCCGGCGGTTAAAAATTTCGACTTGATTCACTCGGTTGACAGTATTCACCTTGCCGAAAGTCTGAATAAAGCGGCTCTCGCGGCGGGAAAAATTCAAGATATTTTGATTCAGGTAAATTTGGCGAAAGAAGATTCAAAATCCGGAATTTACGAAGAAGATTTACCGGAACTTGTCGCCGCCGTCGAAGAAATGAAAAATCTTCGTCTTCGCGGGCTTATGACAATCGCTCCGAATTTTCCGGACGTTGAAAATTGCCGCCCTCTTTTCCGGAAGATGAGAAAAATTTTCGACGAAATGAAAGCGACGCGAAAAAATTTTGACTTTCTGTCAATGGGAATGACTCACGACTACAAAATTGCCGTCGAAGAAGGGTCGAATATGGTAAGAGTCGGCACGGCGATTTTCGGAGAGAGAAATTACAATGTTTGAATTTCGGGCGACAAGTCCGAAGAAAATAAAAAATTTTTTTTAAAAATTGAGGGGGAATTTCAGGATGTCGTTAATAGACAAATTCAGCCGGGCAATAGGAATTTCCGGCGAACCCGACGAGAATGAACTTGAAACACAGGAAAAAGAGGAATTGCAACCGCCGAAATTTGAGCCGCCGCGTGAAAGTCAAAATGCACCGGCACCGGCTTTCGGCGGAAATGCAAACGTCGTCGATTTCAATTCCGCGATGGCGATGAGGACAACGGTCAATCCGGTTACCGGTGCAAAGACTTTGACGAAAACAAAAATTACAACAGTCCGCCCGACCGGTTTTGACGATGCTCAAACCATTGCAAATTGCCTGCGTGACAAAATTCCGGTCATCGTGAATTTTGAAAACTCAAGCAACGAGGACGCGAAAAGAATTATCGACTTCATAAGCGGCACCACTTACGCTCTGAACGGCGAAATTAAAAAAGTCAGCCAAAAGGTTTTTGTCTGTGCGCCCAGCAACGTCACGGTAACTTACACCGAAGAAGAAAAGAAAAGTGCCGGCGATATTCCTTGGCTCGGCAAGTGAGGAAGTAAGATTTTGAACGATTCCAAAGAAAAAATTATCCGCTATTACAAAGGCACGGAAGGCGAAGAAACTGCGGTTAAGCTCGTCGATATTGCGACACAAGCCGCGAAAAATCACAAGTACAAACTCAGCAATTTTTTGACTCCGTTTGAACAGGATATGGCATCGGTAATTGCAAACAGCTTGGGAGAATTGCAGGTCGATTTTGACGGCGGTTTTGTCGGAGCGGAGAGGAAAAGAGCGGCATTTTGCCACGAAGATTTTGAAGGCACGCCGAATTTTGAAATTGCCGTGAGAAAAGCCGAATGGAACGGCGAATTTGCCCGGCTCGGTCATCGCGACGTTCTCGGTTCGATAACAGGCTTGGGAATCGGGCGGGAGTGTGTCGGTGATATTATCGCGACAAAAGATTTTGCAAAAATTATCGTCGATAAAAAAATGTGTGATTATTTCGTCGCAAATTTGACGAAAATCGGAGAGGCGGGAGTCAAGACTTCGGTTGACGACCTTGCGGATATTGCACCGAAAGAAGAAAGATTGAAGGAAATTCGGGCAACGGTCGCATCACTTCGTGCAGATTCGATAGCGGCGGCAGGTTTCGGTATGTCCCGGAGCAAAGCCGCGACGGAAATTTCTGCGGAGAAAGTCAAACTCAATCATCAAACTTTAAAAAGTTCTTCACACGCCGTAAAAGCGGGAGACGTTTTGAGTATGAGGGGACGCGGCAGGCTTGAAGTTTCCGAAATTACCGGGCAAACAAAAAAAGGACGTATCGGCGTTCTTTTGAAAAGATTTTTTTGACGGAGGCGATTTAAATGCTTACACCTGTTGATATTCGCAATCGCGAATTTAAAAAGGCTTTTCGCGGTTACAGCGAAAATGATGTTGACGATTTTTTGGATCAAATTGTAAACGATTACGACCAACTCATGCGTGAAAATGAAAGTTTGAAGGAACAACTTTCACGCAACGACAAGGAAATAGATCAGTATAAACGGCTGGAAAAAAATTTGCAGGATACTTTGCTTGTCGCTCAGAAAACTTCGGAGGAAGTCATAAATGCGGCAAAGAAAAATGCGGACGAAATTATCAGAGTCGCAAACAAATCCGCCGACGAAGTTCGCGAAAATACAAATCGCGAGTGCCGCAACATTCGCGAGAAAACCCGGCTTGAAATGAAACAACTTGAAAACGACACGAAAAATAAATTGCGTTCGACGATTGACGAGTATGAAAATCTTATTCGCGACAAAAACGCTTTCCTGCTGAAAATTCGCACGGCTCTCGAGTCCGAACTTGCGGTCACCGTTCAACTTTTGAGTTCTGTACCGAATTTAAATTCCGCACGGGTAAAGCCGTTCGATTTTTCGCTTGACGACGAAACTCCGGCGGAACCCCAAAAATCTCCCGAAGTAAAGATCGAAAAAACCGAGTTTAAGGACGAGGACGAAGTCTAAAGGGACGTGCTTACTTTTCATAAATCACTTGAAAACAGCGGCTGAAGGAAAGACAGGTTACTGCCGAAGAATTTTTGATCAGAAGGAGCGTTGATTGTGCAGACTTTGAAAAAATTTCGTGAAAAAGTTTTGCTCATGGTGGAATATATTTTTGTAATATTGCTTGTTCATTGGGAGAAATTATTTTTCGTCGCCGTCGTTGCGATTGATCAATATGTAAAAAGATTGGTTGTAAATTCCATGACTCCGGGCGAATCAATCCCCGTAATTAAAGATTTTCTGCACTTGACTTATGTTTTAAATCCCGGTGCGGCTTTCGGGATTTTGCCGAATCAAAGACTGTTTTTCATGATTGCCGGCGGAGTCCTTTTGGTCGGCTCGTTTTTGCTTTACCCGAAACTCAAAAAATCCGACAACATTTTAAAATTCGGAATGACCGGACTTTTGAGCGGAGCGGCGGCAAATTTAATCGACAGAATACAGAGCGGCTTGGTCGTGGACTTTGTGGATTTTCGCGTCTGGCCGGTTTTCAACATAGCCGACGTTGCGATAGTCGTCGGAATGTTTGTAATGATTT
>CAJOOE010000163.1 GCA_905236145.1 uncultured Selenomonadaceae bacterium | reverse complement strand
TTATGTTCAATATATTTTCGCACAAGCCGGAATTTCCCTGCCCAGAACCGCCGATGTTCAATATGAAGTCGGTACCCCGATTGCAAGTTCGGATCTTCGCTCCGGCGATTTGGTATTCTTCAGCACTTATACCTACGGCGCATCTCATGTAGGAATTTATCTCGGAGAAGGAAATTTCATTCATGCAAGTTCAAGTCGCGGCGTTACAATCTCCGGTTTGGGTCAATCCTATTGGAGCAGTCATTATATCGGCGCCCGCAGAGTTTTGTAAAAAAAATGATTTATACCTTGTGCGGCAGTTTTCTTTGAAAATGTGCCGTATTTTTTTATCAACCTATGGGAAGGTGAGTTTTTTATGTCGGCAAAAATTTTACAGGGAAAAGACTTTGCCGCTCAAATAAAAGAGTCGGCAAGAAAAGAAGTCGAAGAACTGAAACAAAAATTTAATGTGACTCCGGGTCTGGCTGTAATAATCGTCGGTGAAAATCCGGCATCGCAGGTTTATGTGCGGAATAAACACAAGGCTTGCGAAGAACTCGGAATACGTTCCGAAAATATTTCAATGCCGGAAACGACGACAAAGGAGGAACTTCTGAATAAAATCGACGAATTGAACGCGGCAAAAGATATTCACGGAATTTTGGTGCAACTGCCTTTGCCGGACGCGATAAAAAAAGATTCGGAAGAAATTTTGAATCGTATCGACCCGCGAAAAGACGTTGACGGTTTTCACCCGATGAACGTCGGAAAATTGGTTACCGGAAATCCCGGACTCATTCCCTGCACCCCCGCCGGCTGTATTGAAATGCTTGATCTTGCCGGGATTGAAATTGAGGGGAAACGTGCCGTAATTATCGGGCGGAGCAATATTGTCGGCAAGCCGATGCTCCATTTGCTTATGGCGAAAAATGCGACGGTGACGGTCTGCCATTCCCGGACGAAAAATCTGCCGGAAGTCACGCGGGAAGCGGATATTTTGGTCGCAGCAATCGGAAAACCGCAATTTGTCACGGCGGATATGGTTAAGCCGGGAGCGGTTGTAATTGACGTGGGAATAAACAGAATTGCACCGAAAAAATTGGTCGGCGATACAGATTTTGAAAACGTCAAAGAAATTGCCTCCGCGATAACTCCGGTGCCGGGCGGCGTGGGACTTTTAACCGTCGCGATGTTGATGAAAAATGTGGTAACGGCAACAAAATTAAGTGTGCGTTAATGTGTCGGGGGATTGCCGAAACATTGACGTCTTACGGTAAAAAAAAGGTGATTCGGTGAAAGAAGAAATTTTAACTTTGGGAATAGAAACAAGCTGCGATGAAACTGCGGCGGCGGTTTTACGCGGCGGCAGGGAAATTTTATCGAATGTAATTTCAACGCAAATTCCCCTGCATCAAAAATTCGGCGGCGTGGTTCCGGAAATTGCATCACGCCGGCACATTGTAAACATTATGCCGGTTATCGACGAGGCAATAAAAAAATCCGGCGTCGAACTCCGGGAAATAAATCAAATTGCGGTGACTTACGGACCGGGACTTGTGGGAGCCTTGCTTGTCGGAGTTTCGGCGGCAAAGTCTTTGGCTTACGCCCTGAAAATTCCCCTTGTCGCGGTAAATCATTTGGAAGGTCACATTTTCGCAAATTTTTTGAGTGCTCCGGAATTGGAACCGCCTTTTTTGGCGTTGGTCGTTTCCGGCGGTCATACCGCACTGATAAAGATGACCGATTACAATTCTTTTGTGCTTTTGGGACAGACGCGGGACGATGCCGCCGGCGAGGCTTTCGACAAAATTGCGAGAGTTATGGGACTGCCTTATCCCGGCGGACCGGAAATTGACAAGTTGGCGAAAAGCGGAAACCCGGACGCGATAAATTTTCCCCGTCCGAAAGTTTCGGAAAACGATTTCAGTTTCAGCGGCTTGAAATCTGCGGTTTTAAATTGGCTCAACAGTGCAAAAATGAAAGGCGAAAATTTTAATCCGGCTGACGTGGCGGCAAGTTTTCAAAAAACCGTCGTCGATTCTCTGCTGGAAAAAACTTTCGACTCTGCGGAAAAATCCGGCTTGAAAAAAATCGTGCTCGCCGGCGGCGTTGCGGCAAATTCTTCTCTGGAATCTTCAATGCGTGCAGGTTGCGAAAAACGCGGCTTTGATTTTTTTTATCCGAGCAAAATTCTCTGCACCGACAACGCCGCAATGATTGCCTGCAGGGGTTATTATCAATCGTTGACCGGAAATTTTGCCCCGCATACTTTGAACGCCGTGCCGGGCTTGGGATTTGAAAATCGAGGTTGACGAATGATATTTGATAAAAAATTTTTTACTGCCGCGATAATTTTTGCCGTCTGCATTTTCGGAAATTTCGCCCGCATCGCTCAAGCCGGAAATTTTCCGACTTCGCGAATGATGCATAAATTGGAAGTAAATTCTGTTGATGTCGGCGGCAATTTGATTTTTTCCGACAGCCCGGAATATGTCCGGCGGGACGGCATTTTATATTCCGACACCGTAACCGGACCGGCAAGAGTTTTGTTTTATCATTTGAATGATACCGCCTCAAACAAAAAAATTGCGGTGATTGCGGAAAATGTTTCCGGCGGCAGTGCAAATATTTTGATAAGCCGGGCGGCGGTTTCCGAGCCGGGACAAGATTTTTTGCAGGTGGGAAAAAGTACGCAAATTGCCTATATGAACGGTTCGGTTAAAAAATTTCTTAAATTGAAACGCGGTGAGCGGCAACTTCTGCAAAAAGATGTGAGTGAAAAAATTTTGCAGCCGGGCGACTTGATTTACGGGATTTACGATTTCAAAACTTCCGCACCCGTAAAAATTTCCGTGCTTATGTACCCGCCTTATTTCAATCCGCTTGAATTTATCGACCGTGCGGAATTTTTGCCGAAAGACGAAATTCAACTTCGCGGCACTTTTCAAAATATGAATCGTGTTTTGACTTTGAAAAATGTTTACGACGGACGGCGGGACGGCATAGGATATATTTTAATCGGCGACGACGTGAACGATCTTTACAAAAAAGGCAAAGACGTTTCGGACGGTTCGCAAACGACGAACGCCGGAAATTACGGAATAAATTACACTTTGCATTTTCGTATGACTTCAAAGACAAAATTTTATTTGAGTCCTTTGGGCGGATATTATGCCGGAGCGATGAGGTATAAATATCGCGGAAAAATCGGAGTAATTCCCACGCCGAACAGAAAATTTTATTTCGGAGATTTGACGAAGGAAGAGCCGGAACACGTCAGAAAAGCAAGGGAAGAGGGAATTGCAATTTTGACGGACAACGACGAACTTACCGAGCTTGGAACTTTTTCCGGAAATGTGAGTTTTGAATATTCCCCGCCGGGAGCGTCAAATTTGCCGGTCTGTATAATTTTAATGCCTGCAGAAGATTAAAGGGGACGTGTGAGATGAATCGGAGAGATTTTTTGAAGAGCGGTGCGGCCTTGGCTGCGGCAATTTACTTCGCACCGGAAAATTTGTTTTTCGGAAAGGATTTGAAAGTTATGGCAAAGGGAAATCAAAGTTGGTGGAAAAAAACGATTGTCTGCGAAATCTATCCGAAATCTTTTTTGGACACGACCGGCGACGGTACCGGAGATTTTAACGGGATAATTCAAAAACTTGATTATCTTGCGGAACTCGGTGTCGGTGCAATTTGGCTGACGCCTTTTTACCCTTCGCCCGGCGTGGATAACGGATATGATGTTGCCGATTTCACCGGAGTGGATCCGGCTTACGGCACTTTGCAAGATTTTGACCGGCTGATTTCGGAGGCAAAAAAAAGAAATATTCGCATTGTCAACGACTTGGTTTTCAACCACACTTCCGACAAACATTCATGGTTTTTGGAGTCGAAAAGTTCCCGCGACAATCCGAAAGCCGATTGGTATATTTGGCGGGACGCAAAACCGGACGGAACGCCGCCGACAAATTGGCGGGGAATTTTCGGCGGCAGTGCGTGGGAATGGTGCGAAGAGAGAAAGCAGTATTATTTGCACACCTTCGCCGTCGCCCAGCCGGATTTGAATTGGGAAAATCCGGACGTTCGCCGTGCTCTTTACGATGCCGCGAATTTTTGGGCAGATCGCGGGGTCGGCGGTTTCAGAATTGACGCGATAGTTTACATAAAAAAACCGAAAGATTTTGTTGACGGCAAGCCCGATTCCGACGGCACCTGCAGCGTTCACAACATGACGGTGAACACGCCCGGAATTTTGGATTTTCTCCACGAATTTAAGCGGGAAGTTTTCGACGGTCACGACATTTTCACGGTTGCGGAGGCAAACAGCGTAACGCCGGAAGAATTGAAATATTGGGTCGGTGAAAACGGCGTTTTCGATATGCTTTTCGAGTTCAGTCATGTGAATATTATGTTTCCTTACGGCGAAGTTTGGCACAGGGCGGCAAATTGGAAACTTACGGATTTGAAAAAGGCTTTGACGGAAAGTCAGAAGGCGACTGCGGAAAACGGCACTTATCCGATATTTTTTGAAAATCATGACAAGCCGCGTTCGGTCAACATTTTTTTCCCGGCGGGCTGTGATACGAATTTGGCGGCAAAAAATCTTGCAACGGTCATTTACACTTTACGCGGCGTTCCCTTTATTTATCAGGGACAGGAACTCGGATACGCGAATACTTCATTTGATTCCATAGAAGATTACAACGATATTTCTTCACACGGTCAATACGATCTTGCCCGGAGCGACGGATTGAGTGACAAGCAGGCGATGAGATTTATTCACAAATTCAGCCGCGACAATGCCCGTACTCCCATGCAATGGAATTCCGGAAAAAATGCCGGATTTACTTCCGGAAAATCTTGGTTGCCGGTTCACAAGGATTTTAAAAATTGCAACGTCGAAGTCGAAACGGCGGATAAAAATTCCGTGCTGAATTATTTCAAAATGCTTGCGAATTTTCGCCGCGACAATGAAATAATTCTTTCCGGCGATTACGAAGAAATTTTCTCTCAGAGCGAAGAAATTTTTGCCTTCAAGAGAAATTTTGAAGGAAAGACTTTGATAACCGTTGCGAATTTCACAAATCACGAAGTAAAATTTTCCCCGGAATTTTTCACGCCGGACAAAAAGATTTTCGGAAATTATCCGGACTTCCGGGAAAAAGTTTTGCGTCCGGTCGAGGCTGCGGTTTTTTCGGCAAATTAAAATTCTTGCAGGGGAATTTCACCGGCGGCAGAAAAAACAATTTGCGGCAAGAATTTAAAAATTTTTCGGAGGAGTGAAGATTTTTGCGTAAGTTGCTTGAAAAAATGCACGCTTGGATGAATGATTACATGAAAAGTTTTTACACGGACGATGCGGAAGTACAACAGGGAATTTTGATTAAGGAAAAACATACCGGTTACGTCACGGCGAATTGCAAAGAACTTGCAAAACATTTGAAACTTTCGCCGCATGATACCGATCTTGCGGAAATTATCGGCTTGTTTCACGATGTCGGCAGATTCCGGCAGTACCGGATTTACAAAACTTTCAATGATGCCGATTCCGAAGATCATGCCGACTTGGGAATAAAAGTTATCGAAGAACTTGATTTTTTCCGGGAGCTTGAGCCGGAAGATTATCGGCTTGTAAAATTCGCGATAAAAAATCACAACAAAAAGACGGTTGAGCCGACGAATGACGAGCGGGAAATTTTATTTTCAAAAATTATTCGCGACGCGGACAAGCTGGACATTTACCGGGTATTGGAACCTTTTCTTTCGCAGGAAAACGCCGATAAAATGCCGAAATTCATAAAAGGGGCGGCACGCCCGGAAATAAGTCCGGATTTCATTGAAAATTTTGTTTCCGGCGAGCAGGCGGATTATCGAAAAATTCGCACGAACGGCGATCGGAAAATCGTCCGGCTTATGTGGCTTTACGATATAAATTTTTCGTGGACAATGGAAAAAATCGTCGAACGCGGCTATATAGAAAAGATTGTCGAAAATTTGCCGCAGGACGAAAAAATTGCAGAAGGCGTTCGCAGACTTCGCCGCCACGTTGAGGAAATTAGGAAATCGGGATATTAGAATTTCAGAGCGTCGGCAATTCCCCGACGCACCGGAGAAAGGAATGTATTTAATGGTAAATTTTGTACAGCAGGAAATTGAAAACGATTTAAAAGAAGGAAAATATTCGGACGGTATTCACACGCGTTTCCCGCCGGAACCGAACGGATATTTGCATATAGGTCACGCAAAATCCGTTTGCTTGAATTTCGGTCTTGCAGCTCACAATAACGGACTTTGCAACCTTCGATTCGACGACACAAACCCGACAAAAGAAGATACCGAATACGTCGATTCCATTCAGGAAGATATTAAATGGCTCGGTTTCGACTGGGACGACAGAAAATTTTTTGCGTCGGATTATTTCGGCAAGCTTTACGATTACGCCGTCGAACTCATAAAACGCGGGCTTGCTTACGTCGATGATTCGAGTGCGGACGAAATTCGGGAAATGCGTGGGACTTTGACGGAACCGGGAAAAGAAAGTCCCTGCCGCAATCGTTCGATTGAAGAAAATTTAAATCTGTTCGAGCGAATGAAAGCCGGCGAATTTGAGGACGGGGCAAAAGTTCTCCGGGCAAAAATCGACATGGCATCTCCAAATATGAATATGAGAGATCCGGTAATTTACAGAATTACCCGGACACATCATCACAGAACCGGCGACGATTGGCTGATTTATCCGATGTACGATTTCGCCCACCCTCTTTCGGACGCGATTGAAAAAATTACTCACTCCGTCTGCACGCTGGAATTTGAAGATCACCGACCTTTTTACGATTGGCTTCTGGACTCTCTGGACTTCGACAAAAATTCCCGTCCGCGTCAGATTGAATTTGCCCGGCTTGACCTTACAAACACAATTACAAGCAAGAGAAAATTGCGTCAGCTTGTGGAAGAAAAGCACGTTCGCGGCTGGGACGATCCGCGTATGCCGACACTTTCCGGAATGAGAAGGCGGGGATTTACTCCGGCGGCGATTCGCAATTTTTGTGCGGAAATAGGCGTGGCGAAAAGCAACAGCCTTGTCGATATTGCCATGCTTGAACACTGCGTCCGGGAAGATTTGAACGAAAACGCCGACCGGATAATGGCTGTGTTAAATCCTCTGAAAGTCGTTTTGACAAATGTCGATGCCGGCAAAGTCGAATGGCTCACAGCCGAAAATCACCCGACGAAGGGCGGCAGTCGTTTTGTACCTTTCACGCGAGAAATTTTTATCGAACGCGACGATTTTATGGAGGACGCTCCGAAAAAATTTTTCCGACTCAAACCCGGCGGAGAAGTTCGCCTGAAACACGCTTACATAATAAAATGCGAGGAAGTCATAAAGGACGATTCCGGAAATATTACGGAATTGCACTGCACGATTGATCCGACTTCAAAGAGCGGCGGCGAAACTGCCGGCAGAAAAATTAAAGGCACCGTTCACTGGGTAAGTGCGGATTATGCGTTAAAGGCGGAAGTCCGGCTTTATGATTATCTTTTGACGACGGACGAGAAGGGAAATTTGCCGGAAGATTTTATCGGAGCATTAAATCCCGATTCGCTCATTGTCATAGAAAATGCTCTGGTCGAGCCTTCGGTAAAATTGACCGGAGCCGGCGTACATTTTCAATTTTTACGCTTGGGATATTTTGTAACAGATTACGACACCACGCCGGAAAAACTTGTATTCAATCGCGTTGCGGGATTGAAAGATTCTTGGGCTAAAGTCAAGGGGTGAATTGAAAATGAGTCAGTTTGACAAACGTAACATCAGCATGATGATGGATTTTTACGAAATGACAATGGCAAACGGTTATTTTTTGAACGGCGGTCAAGATACAAAAGTTGCCTTCGATGTTTTTTACCGCAGAAATCCGGATAACGGCGGCTTTGCGATTTTCGCCGGTCTGGAGCAGGTAATAGAATATATCGAAAATATGCACTTTGATCCGGAAGATATAGAGTACCTCCGCTCACAAAAAATTTTCGACGAAAACTTTTTGAAATTCCTTGAAACTTTCCGTTTCACCGGCGACATTTACGCTTTCCCGGAAGGGACGGTTATGTATCCGAATGAACCTTTTATGACCGTTATTGCAAATTTGATTGACGCTCAACTTGTCGAAACCGCAATTTTGGCACAGGTCAATCATCAATCTTTGATAGCGACAAAGGCAAGGCGAATTGTCCGGGCGGCTGACGGCAGACTTGTTTCCGATTTCGGAGCAAGGCGGGCTCACAATATGGATGCGGCGGTTTACGGGGCAAGGGCGGCATTTATCGGAGGCGTGAACGGAACCGCGACGGTCGCCGCCGGTCAAACTTTCGGTATCCCGGTCAACGGCACAATGGCTCACAGTTGGGTTATGTATTTTCCGAGTGAATACGAGGCTTTCAAGGCTTACGCCGAACTTTATCCGGATTCCGCAGTCTTTTTGGTTGACACTTACGACGTAATTCACAGCGGCGTACCAAATTCGATTAAGGTTGCGAAAGATGTTTTGGAGCCGCAAGGCAAGCGTTTGAAGGGAATAAGAATTGATTCCGGCGACCTTGCATATCTTTCAAAAAGAGTCCGCAAAATGCTTGACGAGGCGGGATTGAACGATTGCAAAATCGTCGTGTCGAACAGTTTGGACGAAATTACAATTTCTTCGCTTTTGAGTCAGGGGGCGGCAATAGATTCTTTCGGAGTCGGCGAAAGGCTCATAACGGCAAAATCGGAGCCGGTTTTCGGTGCGGTTTATAAACTTGTCGCCGTCGGGGAGAACGGAGCTTTTGTCCCGCGTGTCAAAGTCAGCGAAAACCCCGAGAAAATTACAAATCCCGGCTTGAAAGATATTTACAGAATTTACGACGAAAACGGTCACGCCGTCGCGGATATGATCGCGACTTTGGGAGAACTCGTCGATATGAATCAACCTTTCAGATATGTCGATCCGGCAAAACCTTGGAAAAATCGTTCGTTCAAAAATTGCACGGCAAAGAGATTGTTGCAACTTTATGTCAAAGACGGCTGGAGAATAAAGGGACTTCCCACGCTCGAAGAAATTCGCGAATATGTAAAAAATCAGCTGTCCGGCGAAATTTGGCAGGAAGAACAGCGTTTTGAAAATCCGCACAAACATTATCTTGACATGACGCCGGATTATTACGAAATGAAAATGAATTTACTCTATGAAACCCGCTCGCAGATGATTGAGTAAGTTTGAAAGAAATTTTTTGAAACCGACCGACGGAGAAAAAAATCTTCGTCGGTTATTTTTGAGGAGTTGAAAAAAATTGAAAAAAATAAAACCTTCCCGCAAAAAGAAAATCAAAATTTCGGCGTGTTACATTGTCAAAAATGCGGCGGAAGATTTGAAAATTTCCCTGCAAAGTCTTTCAAAATCCGTCGATGAAATTGTCGTGGTCGATACCGGCTCAAGCGACAATACAATCGAAGTCGCAAAGTCTTTCGGAGCGAAAATTTTTCAAGACCTTTGGCACGATGATTTTTCCGCTCCGCGAAATATTGCCTTGCAAAATTCAACCGGCGACTGGATAATTTTTCTCGATGCCGACGAATTTTTTTCCGACGCGACAGCCGGAAACATTCGCTTTGCCGTCGAGCGGGCGGACAGTTTCAATAAAGCCGGCTTGCTGATAAACCTTGTGAATATCGACCGGGACAACGATTTCAAAATTTTGGACAACACATATCTTTTGCGGATTTTCAAAAGATTGCCGCTCTTGCATTACGTCGGAAGGATTCATGAGGAGTTGCGGGTCGGCAAAAAAAATTTTTCAAACATTACACTCACGCCGCCGAATGTTTTGACGATTTATCACACCGGCTATTCCAAATCTTTGAGTCGGAGCAAAGCCGAAAGAAATTTAAAAATGTTGCTTGCGGAACTTGAAGAAACCGACGAGCCGCAGAGGGTTTACGCTTATATCGCGGAGTGCTACAGCGGACTTGAAGATTACGGGAACGCGGAAAAATTTGCACGGCTGGACATTGAGAGCGGAAAGAAAAATACGACTTTTGCAAGCATTTCATACAGAATCATTTTGAATATTTTGGCGAAAGATACTTCACGCCTTGCCGACAGAAAAAAATTTGCCGCTCTTGCCGCAGAAAATTTTTCGGACTTGCCGGAATTTCACGCAGAACTTGCGGAATGTTTTGCGGCTGAAGGAAATTATAAAAATGCGATCGAAACGATGACAAAGGCACTTGAAAAATTCAAAAATTATAAAGGCGTGGAGCCTTCGCTGTTTGATGCGTCGATGGCGAATTTTGCCGAAAAAAGAATCAAACTTTGGCAAACAAGATTGACAGGTGAATAGGCGAAAAGATTTTTTAAAAATTTAAATTTTGCGGAGGGGGAATTATTTTTTTTTCGTCGAAAGTCGAAATAATTTCAGATGAGTGTGAAAAATTTTCTTCAGCTTTCGGGGAGTGCGACAAACAATGAAGAGAAGTATTTTAAGGAAACAATACCGCTCTTTGAAAAAGATTTTGGCGGGCGGAAGTTTGGCGTTTGTTTTGACTGCGGGATTTGGTTTCACTGCGGAGGCTTTGCCTTCCGGAGCACACGACGAAGTCAATATAAACGAAATAAAATCTGCGGCGGGCGTTATGGACATCACCGGCACCGGTGCAAATGTAAACGCCGCGATAAAGTGGGCGGATTTTTCGATTAACGGCGGCGAAATCGTAAATTTCAACGCGATGAAAAATATCTTGAATTACGTCGATTTTAACAATCCGTCAAAAATTTTCGGCACGATAAACGCTCCGGGAATCGGACTTTATATCGTCAATCCGAGCGGCGTAATTTTCGGCAACGGCTCCGTAATAAATGCCGGCAGTTTGTTTGCGTCGTCGCGGTCACTCACCGACGACGAATTTAAAAATTACATCACGACTTTCAATTCGGCTGCGTCAAGTGTCGGCGGCGGCTTGAAGTCCTCCGATATTTTCGGGGCTTATGACGTTGCGGACGGCGATATAATGTTTTTGGGAAAGGTCAACGCAAATTCGCTGACTGTCGAAGGCAACACCGTGCAGATTAAAAATGTCGCGGATCTTCCCGGCAAAGACAACGTAAAAATTTACGCCGTCAATCCGGTTGAAATCGGCTACGAAGTCGGCAATACCGCAGACTCTTACAACATAAGCAACATAAAACTCACCGAACTGAAAATGACCGTTTCGGAATATCAGGCACACAGAGTATTTGCCGACGACGAATATACAAACACCACTGACAATAAAACAAATTACGCCGCACTGAAAGCATTTTTCGATCAAAAAGTTTCCGAAATGGCTGACGCGACGGACAAAAATGAAAAGTTGAGAATTTTGTTCGCCGTCGAAAAATTGCGGGAATATTTCACATATATAGCGGAAGAATATGAAAGTTACAAAAAATATTTGAGTTGGGACGCGACTGAGGCGGCAACGCTCTACGCTCAATACATTACCGCCGATTTAAATCCTTACGCCGTCGCAAACTATGTCGGTGACAAAAATATGGCGGGGTCCGCCTCTCAACTCGGATATACCGCAAACAAACTTAACCGGACAAGTTCGCAGACGATCGAAAATTACAGATTGATTGACGATGCCGCACAACTGCAATCTTTGAATCAAAGCGTCGGAAATCGCGAAGGCTACGTCAAAGGTTATTATATGCTCAATGACGATATTTCCGTCGGCAATTTTACTCCGCTCAATTACAACAAAAATTACGACATAAAATATGACCAAATCGGCACATATAATTTGAAAACCAAGCTGTGGACTGCGTCGGCTCTGGTCAAAAACAACGATTTAAAATTCAACGGAATGAATTTTGAATTGAGCAATTTGAGAGAGTCCGGCAGTGAATACGGCTTGGGTCTGTTTTCAAAATTCACGGGGACAATGAAAAATGTTCGCGTGACCGGTGCGAATATAAATGCGACCGGCGACAGTATGCCCACCGGAATTTTAATCGGCGAACTTGTTGCCGACAACGATTTCAATATGAAATCTTTTTGGCGTTATCGCAATGCCGCACAGTATAGCGATGAGGTAAATAAAACTTATTACAATAACTTGATACCGGCGTTGACTACGAGCAACGCGACAGTTAAAAATGTTTACACTTCCGGAACCGTGACTGCAAAAGACAATGTCGGCGGAGCAATCGGATTGGTAAGCGGATACAAAGAAAATTTTGACGATGCTTACAATACAAATTATATCGGTATAAACATTTTGAATTTGAATTTAAGCAATGCGACGAATGAAGCAACCGTTACATCAGGTACACAAAATGCGGCGGGTATCGTCGGCAGATTAAATTCTTCGGAAGATCAGCTGTACACGATAGCACGTTATACAAATCAAGACGTTTTCCCGAGTATAAGCATTTCTTCCGTTTCAAACAGCGGCGATATTACTTCCGGCAACACCGCACACGCCGGAGCCGGCGGTATATTGGCTTACAGTCAAGGTATGGGGCAGGGCAGTAAGATTGCACTGACCGGAGCGGCGAATACCGGTAATGTCACGGGAAATCAATTTGCCGGCGGTATCGTCGGTAATGCAACCACGCCTTACGAAAGTCCGATAAGTTTGGAAATTACAGAGAGTTACAATACAGGCACCGTTACAGCCGAAGGAGTTTTTGCCGCTGATTATATACAACCTTCTTATGCCGGCGGTATCGTCGGTAATGCCGGCAATCCGACCGGAAATAAAACCGATACGATAAAATTGGACCGGGTTTTCAATACCGGCGACGTGGCAAATAAATCTGAATATAAGTTTGAATACGTTAACGAAGATTTTCCCGAATACAGTTTTTCTTATTACCCTTATGTCGGCGGTATTGCCGGCTATCTTTCCGGCACGGCGACTTTGACGAACGCCTATAATACCGGCGATGTTTCCGGCGTTTCCGGAAAAACTTATACCGGCGGTGCTGTCGGTTATGTTTGGAAGAGGACGAGTTTGGAAAATGTTTACAATTCCGGAAATGTAAACGGCGGTGCGTCTGTCGGCGGCTTAATCGGTTTTGCGGATGACGGCATAGGGTCGATTAAAAATTCTTACAACTTGGGCGACGTTGTCGGCGATACCGCCGGCGGTTTAATCGGTGCGTTGTGTCCGAATCCGAGCGATTATGAAACTCACGGCTACACTTTGACAAACGCTTACAATACCGGCACGGTAAATTCTGCGACGGCGACAGATTCAAATGTTTACGGATCCAAAAATCACATCTTGTCCGAAACAAATGTTAAAGGTTCTCCGGTTGCGGACGTTTCGGAAATTTACGGAAATTGGGATATTTATGACGGCACTCCGGTCACTTCAGATTCCGCAGCAAAGACCGCCGCAAAAAAAATCTGGCGTGTGTATGAGGACGACACGACAATTTCAACAATTTTGGACAAAGACAATCAACCCTTGCTTGCCTTCCCGATGAAACAAATCACCCTTAACCCGGCGATTATTCAAAAGAATTATAACGGGCAAGAGCGGAGCGTTTCATATTACGACTATATGACAAATTATTACACCGATTCCGACGGCACCGTCAAATATTACGACGACAGCGGAAATTTGATTGAAGTTGACGAGCCTTTCACTTTTGCAAACGACAATTCCGAAACGATTACCGGGACAAACAAGGGACTTTATCAAAAGCGTATTCATCAAAATCAATTCGGCTATAATTTCATTATCCGGCACACCGACAAAGATACAAAGGACAAGCTGAGTTCACTCGCTCCGAAAATGAACAGCTTGGGACTTTTGATTGACGGCGAAGGGACTGTTACCGACGTAACCATCACAATCACTTTGACCGGCGGCACGGTTGACGACGACGGCAACCGCTCCGGCGACAGCACCATAAAAATTACCGGCGATGACGGCGGTGCGGCGGGTACGATTTTTAAAATCACCGATATTACTTATGAAGAAAATCCGGACGGTTCGATCACGGCGATTATCACGGTTACGGATCCGGACGGCAACAATACAATTTTTGTACCGAACGGCGACGGCACACAATAC
>CAJOOE010000162.1 GCA_905236145.1 uncultured Selenomonadaceae bacterium | reverse complement strand
TTTAGTAGGTGAATTTATTGTCAAGAATAGAGTATTTAAATCAAGATAGGGCACCATTGTTGGAAGCACTTGAGAGAATGAAGGCGGCTCGACTTGTCCCATTTGATGTACCTGGTCACAAAAGAGGCAGAGGAAACAAAGAGCTTGCGGAATTTTTGGGACGCGACTGCCTTGATGTTGACGTAAATTCCATGAAAATGCTGGACAATCTCTGTCATCCGGTTTCAGTGATAAAAGAGGCTGAGGATTTGGCGGCTGAGGCTTTCGGAGCGGCTCACGCTTATTTTATGGTCGGAGGAACCACCTCCGCCGTGCAAGCAATGATTTTGGCGACGGTCAAGCCGGGCGAAAAAATTATAATGCCGCGAAATGTTCACAGGAGTGCGATTAACGCCCTGATTCTCTGCGGTGCAAAACCGGTTTATGTAAATCCTCAGGTTGATGATCGGCTGGGAATTTCTTTGGGAATGAAAGTTGAGGAAGTAAGGGCGGCGATTGAAAAAAATCCGGACGCAAAGGCGGTAATGGTCAACAATCCCACTTATTACGGAATTTGTTCGGACATCGAAACTTTAACGAAACTTGCCCACGAACACGGAATGAAATTGCTTGCCGACGAGGCACACGGAACACATTTTTATTTCAACGACAAACTTCCCAAGTCCGCCATGTCCGTCGGTGCGGATATGGCTGCCGCGTCAATTCATAAATCCGGCGGGTCTCTCACTCAAAGTTCAATGCTTTTAATCGGGGAAAGCATGAATCCCGGCTACGTTCATCAAATCATAAATTTGACGCAGACGACCAGCGGCTCTTATCTCCTCATGTCAAGTCTTGACATTTCACGCAGAAATCTTGCGATTCACGGCGAAGAAATTTTTGACAAGGTAATTGATTTGGTTGAGTATGCCCGCGACGAAGTAAATGCACTCGGCGGTTGGTATGCTTACGGAAAAGAAATTGCGGACGGCGATGCGGTTTTCGATTTCGACACGACGAAACTTTCAATCTTTACCCGTCCGATAGGTCTTGCCGGCGTCGAAGTTTACGATATTTTACGCGACGAATATGATATTCAAATGGAGTTCGGCGATATTGCGAATGTCTTGGCTTATGTTTCGGTCGGTGACAGAAAAAAAGATATTGAAAGACTTGTTTCGGCACTCGCGGAAATTCGCCGGAATTACAGGAAAGATCCGTCAAAAATGCTCAAAACCGAATATATAGATCCGATTGTCGATACCACGCCGAAAGAGGCATTTTACTCCGAAAAAAAATCTCTGCCGCTCGATGAAACGGTCGGAGAAACCGCCGCCGAATTTTTGATGTGTTATCCTCCCGGTATTCCGATTCTCGCTCCGGGCGAAAGAATTACCCGCGAAATTTTGGATTACATTCACTACGCGAAAAGAAAAGGTTGTCAAATTACCGGACCGGAAGATATGGAAGTAAAACATTTGCAGGTAATTCGGCGACAATAAATAAAAAATTTTTTTTGAAACGGAAGATTAAGATATGGATAAAAATTTTGTACACTTACACGTTCACACCGAGTACAGTTTGCTTGACGGAGCGGGAAGAATTTCGGATTTAATCGACCGGGCAAAAAAATTCGGTATGCCCGCACTTGCCATAACGGATCACGGCACGATGTACGGCGTACCGGATTTTTATAAAACGGCGGTGAAAAACGGAATCAAGCCGATAATCGGTTGCGAAGTTTACGTTACGCCCGGCTCCCGTTTCGACAAAACTTCTTACGAACATTCAAAAAAATACAGGCACTTAATCCTGCTCGCCGAAAACAACGAAGGCTACAGAAATTTGGTTAAGCTGGTCTCTCTCGCCGGCACCGAAGGAATGTATTACAAGCCGCGAACAGACAAGGAAATTTTACGCCGGCACAGTCGCGGACTTATCGGCTTGAGTGCGTGTGTTGCGGGCGATATTCCGAGAGCGATAATTGACGGGGATTTTTCCGGAGCAGTCGAATTGACAAAAGAATATCTGGAAATTTTCGGACCGGAAAATTTTTTTCTGGAAGTGCAAAATCACGGCTTGCCCGCAGAAAAAGAAGTTCGCGAAGGTCTTTTAAAAATTTCCCGCGAACTCGGCATCGGACTTGTCGCCACAAACGACGCTCATTATGTCAGGCGGGAAGATTCCGAATTTCACGACGTTTTACTTTGCATACAGACGAATAAAACGATAAACGATCCGAAAAGGTTGCACTTTTCTTCCGACGATTATTATTTGAAATCGCAGGCAGAAATGTACGACCTTTTTTTTGATATGCCCGATGCTTGCGAAAATACTTTGAAAATTGCGGAGAGGTGTAACGTCGAAATCGAATTTGGGAAATTGCATTTGCCGGAATTTCCCCTGCCGGAAAATTTCACGGACGAGGCGGAATATTTAAAAAATCTTTGCCGGGAAAATTTGCCCGCCCGCTTTGAAAATGTCACGGAAGAAATTGAAAGCCGTTTGAATTATGAACTTGAAGTCATTCATAAAATGGGTTACGACGGATATTTTTTAATCGTCCGGGATTTTATAAATTTTGCACGAAATGCCGGTATTGCCGTCGGGCCGGGCAGAGGGTCTGCGGCGGGAAGTTTGGTTGCTTACGTCCTGAAAATCACGGACTTAAATCCTCTCGAATACAATTTGCTCTTTGAAAGATTTTTAAATCCGGAAAGAGTTTCGATGCCGGATATTGACGTTGATTTTTGTTATATACGCCGGGAGGAAGTTATAGAGTATGTGAAAAGGCGTTACGGTGAGGACAAAGTTTCGCAAATCGCGACTTTCGGAACTTTGGCGGCAAAGGCGGCAATTCGCGATGTCGTCCGGGCTTTGGATTTTCCTTATGCGGAAGGGTCAAGAATCGTAAAAATGATTCCCGGCGAACTCCGGATAACTTTGAAAAAAGCATTGGAAACTTCCTCAGAACTAAGACGCGAATATGAAACAAATCCCGGAGTAAAAAAAATTATCGACGTTGCGACGGCTTTGGAAGGCTTACCCCGTCACGCGTCCGTCCATGCGGCGGGAATAGTCATTTCAAAATTTCCGCTCACCGATTTCGTTCCCGTCCAATTTTCAAACGGCGCACTTGTCACGCAGTACGACAAAGACAAAATTGAAGAACTCGGACTTTTGAAAATGGATTTGCTGGGACTCCGGACTTTGACGGCGATTGACGAAACGATTAAAAATGTTCGCAAAAGTCGCGGAATCGAAATTGACATTGAAAAAATTCCCCTCAAAGACGAATTGACCGCAAAAATGTTGACGGAGGGAAGAACCGGAGCGATTTTTCAAATGGAGTCGGCGGGAATGACAAATTTGGTTAAAGATTTACGCCCGGAAGGATTTACCGATTTGATTCCGACGGTCGCTCTTTACAGACCCGGTCCTTTGGGCAGCGGAATGGTTGAAGATTTTATAGACGGAAAGCACGGATTAAAAAAAGCAACTTACCTGCACCCGAAACTTGAACCGATTTTAAAAGAAACCTTCGGCGTAATTTTATATCAAGAACAGGTAATGCAAATCGTTCAGGCGTTGGCGGGATTTTCACTCGGTCAGGCGGATCTGCTCCGGCGGGCGATGGGAAAGAAAAAGCCGGAAATACTTATGGCTCAAAAGAAAAATTTTTTGGACGGCTGCCGGGAAAATAATGTAAATCCGGAAGTCGCGGAAAAAATTTTTGACTTAATCGCCCGTTTCGCGGATTACGGATTCAATAAATCTCATTCTGCGGCTTACGCACTTTTGGCTTGGCAGACGGCTTACCTCAAAGCCCGATTTACGCCGGAATTTTTGGCGGCGATGATGTCCGGCGTTCCCGATTCCGACAAAGTTTACGAATACATAGAAATTGCCCAAAAAAACGGGATAACGGTTTTGGGACCCGATATAAATTTGAGCGAATCACATTTTTTCGTAACGGACGGAAAAATCCGATTCGGTCTTTCCGCGATAAAAAATATCGGTGAAAGTGCAATCGACGAAGTTATAAAAATTCGCGAAAACGGCGGGAAATATACTTCACTCGTCGATTTTTGCCGGCGAAACAATTTAAAAAATTTCACCTTCAAAAGTCTGCAAAATCTTGTGAAGTGCGGAGCGTTCGACGGAATCGACCGGAGAAGGACGGCACTTTTGGAATCTCTCGGTGCGGCGGTTTCCGAAGCCCGAAGCAAGAGAAACGACGACGAAACCGGTCAGGTCGGACTTTTCGGCGAAGAAGAAATAAACAATGCGACTTACAAAATCCCGAACATTCCGGAAGTTTCAAAGAGTGAAATTTTGGCTTGGGAGAAAGACACGCTCGGTTTTTATGTTTCCGGTCATCCTTTGGACGAATACGACGAAAAAATTTCCGGTTTGATTAAAGTTCGCGAAATTTTAACCGGCGAAATAAAAGTCGGTCAAAGTGTGAAGGTTGCCGGAATAATTTCCGACGCAAAACGGCTGAACACGAAAGCCGGCGATACAATGTGTTTTTTGACTTTGGAGGACAAGAGCGGAGGAATTAAAATCACCGTCTTTCCGAAACTTTTCTACAAAAAATCCGGTCTGCTCGTTCCCGGTGAAATTGTTGTAATTCCCGGCAAAATTGATTTTTCAAACGACACGTTTCAAATTTTGGCGGAGGACGTTACGGAAGTTTCAAAATATGTGCCGAATTTTTATTTGACGCTCAAAGATTCTTCCTCACACGAAGAACTCAAAAAAATTTTTGCCGACAATCCCGGACAAAGTTCGATTTTCATAAACACCGGCGGCAAGTGGAAAAAACTTCCCGACAAATACAAAATCGACAACAATGCAAAAGTTCGCGGAGAATTGAAAAATTTGCCGGGCGTGGAAAATGTCCGTCTGTATTAAAGTTTCCCGATATTCATACTGCCCGTTCTGTAGCCGGACAAATCCAAAGAAACATAATCAAAGCCCGCCGCTTTAAATTTCGCGGTAATTTCTTCGCGAATTTCCGGACGAATTATCTTTTCAAAATCCGCCGGCAAAATTTCGATTCGTGCAAGGTTGCCGTGAACACGGACGCGAAATTGTTTAAAATTTTTTTCGTGTAAAATATCTTCGCCGTATTCGACTTTTGAAAGTTTTTCCGGCGTAATTTTCTCTCCGTAAACGAAACGCGACGCAAGACAGGCAAAAGAAGGTTTGTTCCACGTCGGAAGGTTTAATTTTTTTGACAGTTCGCGAATTTCGGCTTTTGAAAGCCCGGCGTATTTCAACGGACTTTTTATTTTGAGTTCCTCAATCGCCTTCATTCCCGGACGATAGTCTTTGTCGTCGTCGGTATTCGACCCTTCCGCAACGCAGGAAATTTTATTTTCTTCGGCTATCGACAATATTTTCGAGAACAGATTTTTTTTGCAGAGGTAACAGCGATTCGCGGGATTGTCGGCAATATTTTCCACGTCCAAAATTTTTTCTTCAAAGACAATCTGCCGGATTTTTTCGCGGCGGCAAAAATCTTTCGCTTCTTCCGTCTCTCTTGTCGGAAAAAATTCCGAAACTGCCGTGATTGCGATCGCCTTTTCTCCCAAAACTTCCTTTGCGATTTTCAGCAAAAAAGTCGAGTCCGTGCCGCCGGAAAAAGCTGTTGCCACGCTTCCCGCATCACGAAAAAATTTTTTCAACTTCTCAAATTTTTCTTCAATCGTCATAAAGACACCTCAAAAATTTTCTTGAGCCGGTCAGAACATATGTTTTTTCCAAAAGAAGTACGCCGCAATCCCGGAACAGCAAAACGCAAAAAGAATTACCGCCGCAAATCCGTAATCGTCTTCACTTAAAGGAACCGGCACATTCATTCCGAAAAAACCGGCAATAACGGTCGGTACGGCAATCAACACGGTCATCGCCGCCAAAAATTTCATAATCATATTTTGATTGTTGGAAATTATCGAAGAAAAAGTATCTGCCATTCGCGACAAAATTTGACTGTACATATCGACCATTTCCCGTGCCTGTTTATTTTCGATTATTACGTCCTCCAAAAGATCCTCGTCCTCTTCGTAAATTTCCAAAATCCCGGAAATTGTCTTGCCGGTTCGAAGCCTGAGGATTTTTTCCAGAACGGCATCATTTGACCGCAAAGCCGCACTGAAATAAGTCAAGCCTTTTTGAAGTTCCATAAGACGCAAAATGTCGGTATTCCTCATGGACTTCCGGAGCTGCTCCTCTATTTCGTCGGAAAGTCTGTTAATCTGCCGGATATAGCGGAGATAAAATGTTGCCGTGCGATAGAGAATTTCAAACAGAAATTGAGTTTTCTTGTAAGTGTGAAAAAGTCGTGCGGTGCGTTCGTTAAAATTCGCGATAACCGGAGTTTCTTCAAGGCAAACGGTTATTATATAAAGTTTCGTCAAAATTATTGCAAGCGGCAAAGTGTCGTAAGTATCAAAATTTTCTTCTTCATAGACGACCGGAACATTTATCAAAATCATCAGTGAATCGTCCTCAATGTCTATGTGAGATCTTTCTTCGTCGTCCAGTGCGGAACGCAAAAAATCCGGCTCGACGTTTGTCAGCGAGCTGATTTCTTTCAATTCGTAAGGCGTGGGATCTATTATGTTTATCCAAGCACCTTTTTCAAGTGTTTTGAGCGTCAACTTTTCAAGGTGTCCCGATTCGCGGGATTTAAAAATTTCCAGCAATCTCCGCGCCTCCTCTCAAAAAATTTTTTTATTCGCCGAAATGCTCGTCCTCCAATGCCTTGCCCGTGCCTATTGCCACGCAACTCAAAGGTTC
>CAJOOE010000161.1 GCA_905236145.1 uncultured Selenomonadaceae bacterium | reverse complement strand
GTCTTTATAAGTTTGCGGTTCCGGTGCAGGTCGCGAATTATCCGAATCGTCAACGGTTTCTTCGGGCGCTTCTTCATTTCTCTTGAATATTCTGCCGCCGCCGTATCCGAGTAAAGAGAGGGGTGCCATTCCCGCAAGTCCTTCAGCCGCCGCTTGTTTTTGTTCTTTCATTTTCGGATTGGTCGCCCATTCGACCGGATTATAAGAATATTCTTTGCCCGGAGTTGACGCATTTTCAATTCCTTTTTGCACGCCTTCTTCAAAGCCTTGCGTAAGCCATTCAAGCCCCGCGACCGCTCCCGGTCTGCTTGTAATTCGCGGCAAGGCTCCCCATTGTACGGCGTTCGATGCCATAAGGAAAGGCAGGTTTTTGAGAAATACGTCCCAACTTCCCTGCCGTGCCTGTTCCGTATTCATTCCGTTGCGGACTGCGTTTGTTTCAAAGTTGCCCGCTTCCATAGCGGATTCCGGTGCCGCCGACAATACGCCGCGTCCCGCCATTTTTGCCATTGTGTCCGTGATATATTTTCCCGCCGCCGGTAATTTTTGAAAGGCTTGACCAATTCTTAACGGTGCAGATTCCGGCAATAAAGCTGTCGGAAGTGCTATTGACGCTATCGAGCCGAGAACATTTCCCGTTGCTCTTGTAAGTCCTGCGGGATTGGTAATGTAATCCAACGAAAGTTCTGCCTCAAGTTCCGGCGGCAAATATGATTCAATGTCGCTTGCACGGTCATTTAAATATTGTCCCGCGTCTTTTGCGTTCAAAAATGATGCCGCGTCGCCTATTCCGCGAAGAAAAGACGCTCCCGTTTGCCCCATAAGGTTGCCCAAAAATCCGTTTCCGAATACGGGCAATTCCGGTCTTGCCTTTGCCGATATTTCCGCTATTCTTTCAGATGTTAAAGGACTTTCATATTTGTCCCAAAGGCTCATTTCGTCTTACCTCCCGCTTCAATGGTTATTTTTTGTCAGGTTGAATTGGCTTAATAAGTCGTAATTTGGAACTCCGCCCGTCGGGAAATTCCATTTTTGAGTTGTTTCGGATTTTTTTTCGTCTTTGTTATGCATTTCGTTACGTCTGTGCATATTGTTATCCGGGTCAGGCGGATTTTTAGAAATTTCGGTTGAAGAGTTTTTATTTCGGTTATGGAGTGCGTCAAATTCTTTTTGAAGTTCCGGTGTCACAGATTTGTTTGCAACCGCATTAAGATACCGTTCATAAATATTTATTCTTTTTATCGTATCTTTTTGTGTACCGGCATCAAGTGAGTAAAAATCTTTCATTTTTCCTTCAAGGATATTTTCTTTCAATGTCTGCAATGCCTGTGTCGCTTCGCCGAAACTTTCATCACCGATATAGGAATCAATCATAGTGAAAGTGCCGGCAAACGGCAAAAATTCTTTCGGAGTATCGGAGCCGGTATTTCCCTGCGTGTAACCTACTTGTGCGGACGCAAATTTCACTGCGTCTTCAGGCGACAATCCGATAGCCGTGCCGAGATTAAAATATGCTTCGAAGGTTTCTCTTAATCGTTCTTCCAAGCCCGGAGTATTTTGACGGACATAATCCTGTTTTGCTTTCCAACCGTTAAAGTCACGCATTGCTTGATTATCCGCCGCCTGCTGACCAAAATTATAATTTTCAACCATTCGTTGAAGTGTGTTATTGTTCAGCACGCCTATTTTTGTAAGTTCGTTTGCCAATCGGGTTTCGTTGTCATAAACATTTTTCGGAGTTGCATAAGCGTTTCCGAGAACTTGAGCCTGTTTTTCCGGGTTGCCGGCAAGCATATTACCTAAAATTTGAACGCCGAGCTGATTTATTACGCCGTCGGGATTAACGCCGTACATATTGTAACCTTGCGACAAAGCCGCCCTGCGGTTTGCTTGATATTCGGACGCTCTCCGACCGGCTTCTTCCACCGCTCTTTCAAAGGGTATTCCCTGCGCGCGAATATCGGCAAAATTTTTGTCGTAATATTCATCGGGCGTTAAATTGTAGTCGTTTAAAATTTGATTCGTCGCTCTGAAGTCGTTGTTTGCAAGTGCCGCCCGGGCCTGTTGCAAAGTTCTGTCTGCGCCGTAATCGCTTAAATCTTTTCCGGTACTCAATCCCATTTCGCGAAATAAATTCGCCATATCGCTTGCCCGTTGACGGTCTGCGTCGGTTTCGGCGGTTTCGTAAGCCTGTTTTTGTGCGATGAGTTGTTGTGCAAGTCCCCGCTCCGTTTGGTCAAGTATCGGGGCTTGTTGCCGGTTTTTTTCCTGTTCCAATCCGGAAGTGGTGTTTTGATCCGAATAATTTACGCCCGTCACGGGATTTTGATTTTGACTTTCAACCAATCCCCTTGCCCATTTCATCAAATCGTATTCGTCGCCCATCGTCGTCACCACCCGAAAATTCCTTTGTTTTTCATAAATTCAAAGAAACTGCTTGAATCCGCATTTTGTGTCGGGTTTTCGGCGTAACCGGTAACCTTTTCAAATATTTCCGGATTAACGGTTTGGTCAATCTGCGCCTTAACTCCGGTATCGGAACTCCCGCCGCCTGTATCTTTTCCTTTAATCGGAAACCATTTTTGATTGATGTAATTGCCGAATTTGCTGACGGCATTTCCGACTATCGGCTTCAGAAGATTTTGCCCGACAAACATTCCCGCAAGGGCTTGCGGATTTCCCTGCATAGCCATTTGATATTTCAGCGCATTTTGTTTCTGTTTATCTTCCTGTTCTTTTAATTTCAAAAGTCTTTCCTCAAAACTTGATGCCATTTACCCTTCACTCCTTCCCTGATAGGTTATTAGCTAATTCCCTTTTTCCCTATTTCCCTCTTTCCCTTT
>CAJOOE010000160.1 GCA_905236145.1 uncultured Selenomonadaceae bacterium | reverse complement strand
GGTTTTGAAGTTTCCGACTTTACTTCCGGCTTTTCGATTTTCTCCGGCTCCGGCAATTTCTTTAATTCCGGTTTCGTCAAAGTCGGTTTTGAAGTTTCCGACTTTACTTCCGGCTTTTCGATTTTCTCCGGCTCCGGCGATTTTTTTAATTCCGGTTTCGTCAAAGTCGGTTTTGAAATTTCCGGTTTTACTTCCGGCTTTTCGACTTCCTCCGGCTCCGGTGATTCGACTTCCCTTGCGACGTTTTCGGGTATCGGAATTTTTTGAGTTTCGGCAAGGTAAGCGGCTTTTACTTCCTCCTCAAATTCTGCTTGTGCCGCAATTTCCTTTTTTACCCAAAATCTGTTGATTAAAGTCACCAGCAACGCCGAAGTCAAAATTATTCCTCCGAGTGCCGGGAAATACATATTTCCGAGTTGCGGAGAAAGTGCAGCAGACAAAACATCAGCCGAAATCGCGAACAATGCACAGAGAAACAGTGACCCGTAACGAATTTGCAAGCCCAATTTGTTTGCGGCTCCGTGCGTCAACAATATCGTGACTGTCATGACGCTCGGCACTATAAGGAAAAATGTCAAATCAATCCCTCCGGTTTTTTCAAAAGCCGGAGCGGTATCGACCGCCGTCCGGATTCATAATTCTGCCTTTTCGACGAGCCTGTAAAAATTCCTGCAAGAAATTGTTTTCGTCGGCAAGTCCGGTAAAATTTTGTCGGACGTAAAATTTTTTTGAAACAATCGGTAAAAGAACCCTCGCCGAAAATCGACAAGGGTTCTTTGTTTATGACCGTGAAAAATTTTTCGTTTAGAATTGGAATACCTGCAAAGAGTTCTGCAAGCCCTGAGCAAGTCTTGCAAGTTCGTCACTGGCGGACGCAATTTCTTCCGCAGAGGCGGACTGCTGTTCGGACGCGGCGGAAACGCTTTCCATTTCGGTGGAAACTTTGCCGCCGGCATCGGAAATCTTTTGCGATTTTTCCTTGATGTTTTCGGTTGCGTCGGCGATCGCGGCAAGTTCGGTTACCATGTTGCGAGCCTCTGTCGCGACGTTGTCGGACGCAAGACGAATCTTTTCAAATGTATCGCGGAGTCTTTCGACGGATTGAGTACCTTCTTTAACCGCCGCATTACCTTTTTGCATGGAATCGACAGCCGCAGTGGTATCTTCCTGAATATCGGAAATGAGAGTGCCGATCTTTTGAGCCGCTTCCTGTGACTCTTCGGCAAGTTTTCTGACTTCTTCGGAAACGACCGCAAATCCGCGACCGTGTTCACCTGCACGGGCAGCCTCGATAGCCGCGTTGAGAGCAAGGAGGTTTGTCTGTTCCGCAATGCTGCTGATAGCCTCGACGATCTGACCGATTTCCTGCGAACGTTTGCCGAGTTTATCGACGGTTGCCGCAGAGCTGTTGACAATCTGTTCGACGCTGATAATCTGATTGACTGCGGTTTCGACCGCTTCGCCGCCGGCAGATGCCTGTGTATTGGATTCCGCCGCATGACCGGAAACGGAATTTGCCGTCTTTTGAAGGAGTTGAATTGATTCCATGGCACCGTCGATAGCTTCCATAGCGTCGCCGACATCTTGTTGCTGTTCGACGACCGCACTCGCGGAAGTTGTGACGGATTGAGCGACCTGTTCGGACGCTTGAGCGGACTGGTGAGCACTTGCGGTAAGTTCTTCGGAAGATGCCGCAAGCTGTTCTGCGGAAACGCTGGTCTGACGCATAAGTTTATTGATTGTATCACGCATTTTTTCGACGCCGCTTTCGAGTACGCCGAATTCGTCACCGCGTTGTTGCAGAGCCTCTTTAGCCGGACGGAAGTCGCCGTTTTCAAGACGTTTGAACAAGGCGATAAGACGATCGAGCGGATTGGTGACCGCTTTGACGATGAAGAAACTGATGACCACGAGAAGGAAAGCAACGACTACACACGCGATGATCATTTCCATGACGGTATTTTTAATGTCTTCTTCGCTCTGTTTCATCATTGCGTCGGAACGTTCCATGACGGCAGCCTGCATTTCGGCACTGACGTTACCGAGTGCAACGGCTTTCGGCATAACATTGTCCTCATAGAAATCCATAGCCGCATTTCTGTGATTTGCCATAACCATTCTGTCGGTTGCCGCCTCTGCCGGCGGACGCATCGCAAGAGATTTTGAGGCGGCATCTTTAAAATCGGCTATGTCTTTCTTAACCGTGTTGATCTGTGCAACCAAAGCCGCATCATCGGCAACAATTTTTTCGTATTCCACCAAAGACGCCTCGCCGTCCTTGAGTGCGTTATTAAATTTTTCTTGGCGAGATTGGAACAAAGCCGGATCGTCGGAAAGCGGAGCCATAGCCGCCTGAATCTGGGCATATCTCACGTTGTACCGAATCCTGCCGACGTGATAAACCGATTGGAAATAACGATTGTACATTGTTTCCAATTTGCTCTTTGCCTCATCAACCGCCGAGTAACCGATAAGTCCCAAGATGGCGGTACAAATCAGAGCCACAACGTCAAGCAGAAGTAACTTGTAAGCTACTTTCATGTTGTCCATCCACTGCATTAAATTTTCCCCCTTCTTTTACTGCGGCTTGAATTGCGTCACCATGTGCCGGAGATTTTACGACAATACTGCACCCGTCATTGTCAACCGCAAGATCTCAATGAAGTTTAAAAAATAAATTTGAAACATAATACCACAGTTACCGGTGTTTGTCCGGATTTTTTTAAAATGTTTCAAAAAATTTTCACACGCCGAAACTTTAATCAACGTCGTTCGATTGTTACATTTTCGTTTTTGTTCAGACTGTATTTGTTATAGAGAATTTTGAAATCTTCCACCGGCAAGGGTCGCGAGAAGAAATATCCCTGAATGTCAACCTTGCCGAGTTTTGAAATGTAGTTTAATTGATTCTGCGTTTCCACACCTTCAATTACAACGCCCATTCCCAAATCTTGAGCGAGTCCCAAGACAAATCGCAAAATTGTCCTTGCCCTGTCCGACTCTTCCAATTCCCGGACAAATGCCATATCGACTTTCAAAACGTCTATCGGTAAATTCTTCAACATATTCAGTGAAGAAAATCCGGAGCCGAAATCGTCCATCAGGACGGAAAAGCCGCGTTCCCGGAACATTCGCGTTATTGAAATAAGCTGTTGCGGGTTGTCCGTGTAAGCACTTTCCGTCACTTCCAATTTAAGCATTTCCGGTTCCAAATTGTATTTTTCCAGAAGTCCGGGCAAAAATTCCAGCAAATCGAGGTTGTAAAAGTTTAAGCGGGATACGTTGACGGAAACCGGCATAATGTCAACGCCTTCGTCAAGTTGCCGACGCAAAAACTTACAAACTTCCTCCCAGACGAATCTGTCCAATTTTACAATAAAGCCGTTTCGCTCAAAGACCGGAATAAATTTTCCCGGAGAAATCATGCCGTTGACCGGATGAAACCAGCGGACAAGAGCCTCCGCACTGACAATGGTATCTTTCGCCAAACTGTAAACCGGCTGCAGGTAAATTGTAAATTGATTGTCTTTGAGAGCGTAATTCATATCGCGAACGATCATTTGTTCCTGCAACATCTGTTCTCTCATTCCGGCATCATAGTAAGCGTAGCGGGTCAAATAATTTCCCTTTACCTTCCTCAGAGCCATATTCGCCCGGTCGCACATTTGATCTGCCGGCAAGTAAACATTGTTGACGGGGTAAATGCCGGCGAAAAATAAAATGTTGTGACTTATTCCCAAAGTCTGAATTGCGTTGTCAAGACCTTCAATCAATTTGTCCGGGTCAAAACTTTCCTGAGGTACGCAAAGGACGAAGTGATCCGCCTCTATCCGGCTGCAAATTCCGCCGTGAGGATTTATTTTATTCATGAAGTAGCTTGCCGCCGTCTTTAAAATCAAATTGCCGGTTTCCATGTGAAACAGGTCGTTGATTGCCTTGAAACAACTGATGTCCAGATAAACTATGTAATATTTCGTTTCCGGGTGAGCCTGTACCAAATTTGCGGCTTTCTTGTAAAAAGTCGGACGGTTGTAGAGTCCGGTCAGAGAATCAATTTCCAAAGACCGGTGCATTTCAAAAATTTTCAAATCCTTTACCGCCCGCTCGATTTTATTCCGCTCGTTTTCGTATCGTGCAAGGACATTGTGAACGCGATATTTTATAACGGTTTCGTTTAAAGGCGTGGTCAAAAATTCTGCAGCACCGTTCTCCATGGCCCGTGCCTCGCCTTCCGAATCTTCCCGGTCGGTTATGACAATAACCGGCACATCGGCAAAGCGGCTGTCCTTTGCAATCACGTTTAAAACTTCAAAGCCGTCCATTACCGGCAATTTTAAAGACACCAGAACGACGGCAACCTTATTCTTTTCGACAAAATCAATGCAATCCAAACCGTTGGTGACGGAAACGACTTCAAATTCGTCGCCGAAAACTTTATTCAACAAGTTGCACTCGTTTTCATTTTCGTCAGCCGTCAAAAGTATCGGCAAACTTTTCTCCGAATCCAAAACTCAATCGCCTCCCGTCAAACAAAATTTCTTTGTAAAATTTTTTTTCGTTATTCCACGCATAAAATAAAAATCCCTGCACTTATCAAAAATTTTTCGATACGGTTCGGGATTTTTTTATTTCAAAATTTTTCGACGTAATTGCACCAAGGCTCGCCTTCCATAAAATCGCCTTCGTTGTAACAGGCGGCTCTTGCCCGGCAACCGCCGCATTTGTTTTTGTATCGGCAAATGCCGCAATTCCCTTTGTATTCCAAAGTCCGGAGAGTTTTTAAGACTTCGTTTGACTTCCAAATTTCGTCAAAGGGAGTTTTGCGGACATCGCCGAGTTCCATATTCAGATAAGCACACGGCTGAACTTTTCCGCGAGGGCTGATTATGCAGTATGAAAGTCCGGCAAGGCAACCGCGTCTGAATCTTGTTTTCATTCCGAGCCTGTCCGCTATTCTCAAAAATTGCGGTGCGCAGGTCGGTTTCAATTCTATTTCGACTTCCTGCTGTTTTTTCATTATTCGCGTCAAAACATTTTCGTATTCTTCGGCCCGGAGAGATTCTTCTTCAATCGTCGCCGCTCTGCCCGTCGGAACCAGAAAGAAAAAATGGTGAGCCTTCGCTCCGAGTTCAACCGCAAAGTCCGTAATTTTTTCCAATTCGCCGCTGTTCCAATCCATTACCGTCGTATGAATTTGAAAGGGCAGTCCCGCGTCCCGGCAATTTTTCATTCCGCGAACGGCTCCTTCCCACGCTCCCGGAAATGCTCTGAATTTGTCATGCTTTTCTTTGTCCATCGAGTCAAGGGAAATTCCCATTCCCTTCGCTCCCGCCGACTTTAAATCTTTTGCAAGCTCCGGCGTTATCAAAGTCCCGTTTGTCCCGAAAACCGGGATCAAATTCAAACTTGCCGCATATTTCACGAGTTCCAAAATATCCGGACGCATTAAAGGTTCGCCGCCGGAAAAAATCATTATCTTAAATCCTGCACGGGCAATTTGATTTAAAAGTTCCTTTGCCTCAGCCGTCGAAAGTTCTTCTGCCGCCTTGCAACCGGCATCTCTGTAACAATGAGCACAATACATATTGCAGGCATTTGTCGTATTCCATGAAACAATCAAAATTTTTTAATCTCCTTTTTCACCTTTCATTTTCTTCAAATTCCGTCGCAACTTTCAAGACTTTATCCTTTGCCGCCATGAAAGCATCGACAAGCACCGGATCGAAATGCGTTCCCCTTTCTTCCAAAATTATGTTCAGAGCCTTGTCGAAGGGGAAACCGTCTTTGTAACTTCTCTTTGAAACGAGTGCGTCAAAAACGTCGGCAACCGCCATCACGCGGGCGGAAAGGGGAATGGCTTCGCCGGCAAGTCCGGTCGGATAACCTTTTCCGTCCCAACGCTCATGATGATAAGTCGCAAGATTTTTTGCCTCGTAAAGATACCCGGAATCGGGAACGGTTTGGATTATGGAGTCCAAAATTTTCCCGCCGGCGGTCGTGTGAGTTTTCATTATGTCAAATTCTTCTTTCGTCAATTTGCCCGGCTTATTCAAAATTGAATCGGGGACGGCAATTTTTCCCACGTCGTGCAGAGGAGCGGAATTTACAACATTTTCGATAAATCCGTCGGTCAACCGGTCTTTGTAAACGCCTTCCTTCTTCAATTCGTCCAAAATAATTTTGACGTAAGCCGCCGTTTTCCTGATATGCTGTCCGGTATTTTCGTCGCGACTTTCGACCAAATCCGCCAAAGTGACGATTAAAGCATTTTGCATTTTTGAAATTGTTTCGTTCTTTGCTTTTACGTCCTTAGTGTATCGAATACTGTCCTCCGTCATCTTTATGAAAGCCCGATAAAGATTTTCGATTTCGTCGCCGGTTTGAATTTTGAGATCGCGAATTTTCGCCAAATTTTTCTCCATGACCTCTTCGTTGTTGTAGGCGAAAATCCCGGCGAAATGTGCCATTTTATTTATCGGCTGAATCAAATTGTTATTGAGGAAATAACCCGAAATCAAAAATATTACGACGAAAATTCCGAGATAAATTATTGCAAGTTTCTTTAAATATTCGTTCGATTGTTTCCGGAGTTCGTCCATTGAAATATCGACTGCCGCATAACATTCGGTTACGCCGGCGGAATTTTTGATCGGCGTGTAAATCGTAAGTAACCAGCCGTAAGTGTCGTCGGTTATTATCGGCTCAATTTCTTCGCCTTTCAAAAGAGAGGGCAAATATTTTTTGAAAGACTCGTCAAATTCCTGAATCGTTCCCGGTTCATTTCCTTCAAAATCTTCCGTGTCCAAATCGAAAACGACGTGACAACCGTCCTCCATAATTTTGTAGACGTAGACAAATTTAATGTCCGGCGAACTGTCGCGAATATCGTAGAGCCGGTTTTTTGTTTCCTCATAGCCTTCGACTTTTCCGGCTTTCTCCAAATATTCGTTGACAAGTTCCGTGTCTATGCCGGCAGCGACAAGGTTTGCCGTACCGATTCCCAATCTTTTATGCTGTTCGATCGAGGCATCCATATAAACGCCGTAACTTATCGCGGCGGCGGCAAATCCGAATCCGAAAAGTACAAGCGTCAACATTATGAGCATATTTGTCCGCGTTGATCTTTTCCGGCATTTGTCGCCCGTCGTAAAAATTTCTTCCGAGTTTTCCATTTTTATTTCCTCCGAGAACGAAATTTACAAACCGATTTCTTTGTCGGTCAGGTAGCAGGAAGGATCCGACTGCCAAAAATCTCCGGTGACCGCCTCTGCCCGCGTCCGAAAATTTCCGTTGCAGTTTTCCAAAAATTTACATTTCGAGCAACGCCCTTTCAAAAGCGGCTTGCGATTTTTCAGCCCGGCGAGAATGGGATTGTTTTTTGTATCCGTCCAAATTTCGCCGAATTTTTTTTCGCGGACGTTGCCGAAAGTATGGTGTTGAGTGAATTGATCCGGGTGGACAAAGCCGAGCGGATCGACTTCGCCGAAAGCAATTCCGGAACGATTGCCGCCGTTCATTGAAATATATTTTTTTATTTGAGCGGCAAGTTTTTCGTCGCCGTCGTTCAAAGCCTTCAAATACATATAAACGCCGTCGCAGTGGTTGTCAACCGTCAAAATTTCTTTCTCAAGTCCCCGCTCCTCAAAATCTTTCGTTCGACGAATAATCGTGTCCATAGCCGCCCGCGATTCCTCCGGCGTAATGTCTTCATTTGTCATTTTGCGACCGCGTCCGGAATAGACGAGATGATAAAAACAGACGCGGTTAATTTTTTCTTCCTCTATAAAATCAAAAATTTTGTCGAGTTCCTCAAAATTCCGGCGGTTGATTGTAAACCTCAAGCCGACACGCTGACCGACGGCAACGCAATTTTCAATCCCATGCATGGCAAGGTTGTATGCCCCTTCCACGCCGCGAAAATTGTCGTTCACTTCCCTCAATCCGTCAAGAGAAATTCCGACGTAACCCACGCCGATTTCCTTAATTTTTTTTGCGACTTCGCGGGTGATTAAAGTGCCGTTTGTCGAAAGAGTCGGGCGAACATTTTTTTTTGCCGCGTATTCGGCAAGCTCAAAAAAATCCGGGCGTATCAAAGGTTCGCCGCCGGAAAACAAGAGAACCGGGACATTGAAGTCGGCAAGGTCGTCGATAAATTTTTTCGCCTCGTCGGTCGAAAGTTCGTCGCTGTACTTTTGCGAATCCGAATCCATGTAACAATGCCGACATTTCAAATTGCAAGTTCGCGTAGAATTCCACACGACAACCGGGCCGATACCCGTCGCCGCGCCGTTTCGCATTCGGTACGCGTCCTTGGTGTAACGCAAAGTGTCGCCGAAATAATCTTCGGCAAAAAGCAATTTCGTCACGCTAATCATTCGTGTTGACCTCGTTTGTTTTGAGCTTTTAGCTTCTAGCTTTTAGCTTTTAGGAAAATTATTGTCCGCGCAAAATTATTTCTTCAAACAGCTCAACGAAATCCGACTTGAGCTTTCAGAAAAATTTTCAT
>CAJOOE010000159.1 GCA_905236145.1 uncultured Selenomonadaceae bacterium | reverse complement strand
TTATCGGAAACGATGACAAACGCGGACGCGATGAAGCAGGAATGAAACAGAAAAGTTTATAACTTTTTATAAGTTTTCAGTAACGGAGTTAATTTGAAAGAAACACAATCACAAATTTTTGAGAAGGACGACAAAAATTATTTGCCGGTTTTCAATCGGTACAAAATAGTATTGGAACGCGGTGAAGGTGCATATTTGTACGACAGTGACGGGAAAAAATATGCAGACTTTCTCGCGGGGATTGCGGTAAATGTTTTGGGACACGGTTACAAGCCTTTGGTTGACGCGATAAAGAATCAGGCAGAGAAGGTCATTCATGTATCAAATTTATATTACACGAAACCGCAGGCAGATGCCGCCGAAAAACTTGTAAAACTCAGCGGACTCGACAGAGCATTTTTTGCAAATTCCGGAGCGGAGGCAAACGAAGGAGCAATAAAAATAGCCCGGAAATTTGCCCACATGAAAGATCCGGAGAAATCGCAAATTATTACGGCGTGGGACGGTTTTCACGGCAGGACGCTTGCAACATTGACGGCAACCGGTCAACCGAAATATCACAAAGGTTTTGAACCCTTGCCCGGCGGTTTCGACTACGTTCATTACAATGACATTTCGGAACTCGAAAGCAAAATGAGCGAAAAAACTTGTGCGGTTATGCTCGAAACGATTCAGGGAGAAGGCGGAGTTTATCCGCCGAAGGACGATTATCTGAAAAAAGTACGCGAACTGTGCGACAAGTACGAAGCAGTTTTGATATTGGACGAAATACAATCCGGAATCGGACGCAGCGGAAAATTTTTCGCTTACGAAAAATACGGGATAAAGCCGGACATTGTGACACTTGCAAAAGGACTTGCCGGCGGCGTTCCGATCGGAGCTTTCATCGTCACGGAAGAAATCGCAAAGGCTTTTCATGCGGGAGATCACGGAACGACTTTCGGCGGCAACCCGCTTGCCTGTGCGGCGGCAAATGTTGTATTGGACACGATACCGGACGAAAAATTTTTGTCGCACGTCGAAGAAATCGGAGCGTATTTTAAAAAACGGTTGCTCGACCTGCAAAAAAAATTCCCGGAACAAATTTGCGACGTTCGCGGGGAAGGCTTGCTTTTGGGAGCGGAACTTTCAAACTCAAAAAAATCCGGCGTTGAGATTGTCAACGAATGTATGAAACGCGGTGCGATAATAAATTGCACGGTCGGAAAAGTTTTGAGATTCGTCCCGCCGCTCATCATAGAAAAAGAGCAGGTTGACGAAGTTATGAATATTTTGGAAGAAGTTTTCGGGGAGTGAAAAATTTTGTTGAAGGGAAAAGATTTGCTGTCGATACACGATTTGAGTGTTGACGAAGTTTTTGAAATTTTGGATTTGGCGGCAGAACTCAAAGCAAAACAAAAAGCCGGAGTACCGCATAAAATTTTACGGGGAAAAACGCTGGGAATGATTTTTGAAAAATCTTCGACGCGGACGCGTGTATCTTTTGAAGTCGGAATTTTTCAGCTCGGCGGGACGGGATTATTTTTGTCAAACAAAGATTTGCAGTTGGGACGCGGCGAGCCGATAAAGGACACGGCAAGAGTCTTGTCCCGGTACCTGGACGGAATAATGATTCGGACGTTCGGTCATGATCGCGTTGTCGAACTTGCCAAATATGCCGACGTTCCCGTAATAAACGGATTGACGGATCTGCTCCACCCGTGCCAAGTATTGACGGATCTGTTGACGATACGCGAACACAAAGGAAAAAATTTCCGCAGTCTGAAAATGGCTTACGTCGGCGACGGAAACAATATGACAAATTCATATTTGTACGGGGCGGCAAAGGTGGGAATGACTTTGGCGGTCGCTACTCCGAAAAATTACAAGCCGAATGAAGAAGTTTATGAAAATGCTTTGAGTGACGCGGAAGAAACCGGAGCAAAACTTTCTTGGACGGAAAGTCCGGTTGAGGCGGTGAAGGATGCGGATATCGTCGTCACGGACACTTGGGCGAGTATGGGACAAGAGGCGGAACACGACGAACGCAAGAAAATTTTTGTCCCCTACCAAGTCAACCGGGAACTTTTGAAAAATGCGTCGAAAAATGCAATAGTTATGCACTGCCTTCCGGCGTATCGCGGGGAAGAAATTACCGACGAAGTTTTTGAAGAAAATGCAAACGTGATTTTTGACGAGGCGGAAAACCGTTTGCACGCCCAAAAGGCGATAATGGCATTGACGATGTGCGACCGGTAAAAAAAATTTTTTTTCGTAAATATTGGTGCCGGCAAGTATTGTAAACGAAGTTTTTTTGTGTTATTATCTTGCCAGAGAAGGAATCGTCCGGAGTGTGCGAGGACTTTAACAATGTCTAACCTACATAAAATTTAGGGAATCCGATTTGAGTCGGCGGATAGATAATTGTCGCTACCTTGACAAGTAACAGAACCCGAACTTAGGATACCCACCTGCAATTTCGCAGGTTTAGGCATTTAAAGGATACGGCTCTTCAGACCCCTTTTTTAAGAGGGATTGCCGGCAGGTGTCGGCAGTCTCTTTTCATTTGTTTAATGAGATTGACAATATCACTGACCGGCTGAAAGCGGGGTGTTCAAATGGAGCAAAGAACCGGCGAAATTTTAAATTTGTTGCTCCCCAAACAAAAATTTGTGACGACGGGAGAAATTGCCGGGCTTTTGGGAGTCAGTGCAAAGACTGTTTCGCGGCAACTTCCCAAAGTCGAAGAAGAATTGACCAAATTCGGCTTGTCACTCGAAAAAAAATCCGGTGCAGGCGTTATGGTTGTCGGCAGTCCGGTGAAGTGCCGGGCCCTTTCCGAAAAAATCAAACTTTTCAAAAAAAGAGATTACACGCCCGCCGAAAGACAGTCCGTCATAATCGGCAGACTTTTGCAGACCGGCGAGCCGATAAAACTTTTTGCACTCTCCGCCGGCTTGAATGTCACCGAATCCACAATCAGCAACGACTTGGATAAATTGGACTCCCTTTTCAAAAATAACGGATTGAAACTCTTGAGAAAACCGGGTTTGGGCGTGGGAGTTTTGGGGACGGAGCAAAATTTGAGGCGGGCGATTGTCGGATATATTTACGAGCATATAGGCGAGGAAAAACTCTTGCGGCTTGTCGGCGAAAATTTGGACGATGCGGCAGATTTTTCACCCGGTACAAATTTTTTTAAAACACTCCTCAATCCGGAAATTTGGAAGAAACTTGAGAAGATTATTCGCGAACTTGAAAGCGATTCCGGCTGCAAGTTTTCCGACAACGCTTTCATCGGAATGGTTGTCCACCTCTCACTTGCGGTAAACAGGATAAAAAACGGGGAAAATTTTGAACTCAATCCGGAAACAAGCGAAAAATTCCGGACTTCAAAAGAATTTGACGCGGCAAAGAAAATTGCCGAAAAAATTTCCGTCGCATTTGAAATTGAAGTGCCGGAGAACGAAATTTTTTATATTGCAATGCATATAAGCGGCGCTCGCGGGCGTTACAACGAAAACAACCTTGCCGGAATTTCAATGACCGATAATTTTCGGCTGGTGAGGACGGCAAAGCGGATAATGAAAAACGCCGCGAAAATTACCGGGCGAGGTATCGACAAAGATCAAAATTTACTCGCCGGACTCCTCAACCACCTTGCCCCCTCCATAAACCGAATAAAAATGAATATGGGTATTCGCAACCCTCTGCTCAACGAAATAAAAACGCATTACCCGGAACTGTTCGACCTGGCAAAAAAGTGCGTCGTCGAATTTGAGGAGGAACTCGGAGAAGAATTGCCGGACGCGGAAACGGCTTACATAGCCATGCATTTGGGTGCGGCTCTTTCCGACAGCGAAAAATTTTTAAATTCGGAACACCGTGTAATTGTCGCCTGTCCGACCGGAATGGGAACGTCAAAACTCTTGTCAAGCCGGCTTAAAAAGAAATTTCCCTCTTTGAAGATCGTGGACGAATTGCCGATCTTGCAAATAACACCCGAACTTGAGGCGGCGGGGAACTTTGAATTTATAATTTCAACCGTTCCCATACCCCGTGCAAAATGTCCGGTCTTGACGGTGAGTGCGACTTTGACGGACGCGGATTGCGAAGAGATAGAAAAAGAACTTGTCCGGCAAAACAAAAGTTTTCTTTCCGGTGCGGAGGAGATCGAAAGGAAATTGCCTTTTCCGGACGCTCTGCAAAAAATGAATCTGTACGGCAGTGCAATCGTCGAACTTATAGGAAATTATTTTTTCGTCCGCAGGGAAGTAAAAAATATAAAAGAGGCTTGCGACCTTGTCGGCGAAATTGTCGGGCGGGACAGAGAAGTTGCGGAAAAACTTTCCGAATCACTCCTGAAACGCGAGGAAAAAGGCGGCACGGTAATTTCCGGACGCAATCTGGTTCTGTTGCATTGCAAGAGCGAAGTTTTAAAATTCGCCGCCTTCGGAATTTTGCAATTCGGAGAAGGTTTCGACTATCTGACCGACAACAATAAAATCCGGACGGCAATAGTCTTGCTTGCTCCGGAAAATGCCGAAGATTATTTGATTGAAACGATAGGACATATTGCGGCGGTTTTGCCGGATCGCTGGCGGTTTATAGAAATTCTGCACGAGGGTGACGGCGAAGAAATCAGAAACGAAACGATAAAAATTTTCGAGAATTTTTACAAGACAAAATATCGCGAACTTATTTAAAATTTCATGGACAAAAACAAAATTCCGGTATAAATTCAGAGCCGGAAAATATGAGATATCGGAAGGGGAAAATTTATGCCGGACAAAAATTTTTTGAATGACTTTCCGATCTTGCAGAGCAAGATGAACGGTCATCAAATCGCATATCTGGACAACGGTGCGACGACTCAAAAGCCGGAAAGCGTTGTAAGAGCCGGTTGCGGTTATTACGGAAGTTGCAACGCAAACCCTCATCGCGGCGTTTACGAACTCAGCGTAAGATCAACCAAAGTTTACGAGGACGCGAGAAAAAAAATTGCGGCGTTCATAAATTCGCCGGGAATTTCCGAAGTAATTTTTACAAAAAACGCAACCGAGTCTTTAAACCTTGTCGCTTATTCTTACGGTCTGCACAATCTGAACGCCGGCGACGAAATTTTGCTGACGATAAGCGAACATCATTCAAACCTTGTCCCCTGGCAGCAGGTTGCAAAGGCGACGGGAGCGGAATTGAAATATATTTACCTTGCACCGGACGGAAATCTTTCGGAAAAAGACATTGAGGAAAAAATCACCGGCAAAACGAAAATTCTTGCCGTTACCCAAGTTTCAAACGTTCTCGGACTGAAAAACGACGTAAAGACTTTGGCGGCGAAGGTTCACAATGCCGGCGGGATTGTCGCGGTTGACGGCTCGCAATCCGTCCCACACATTCCGGTTGACGTTCAAGACCTTGACGCGGATTTTCTCGCCTTCTCCGGTCACAAAATGCTTGCCCCCATGGGTATCGGCGTTTTGTACGGGCGGAAAAAAATTTTGGAAGAAATGCCTCCTTTCTTGACCGGCGGGGATATGATAGAATATGTGACGGAACAAGATACGACTTTTGCCGAACTTCCTCAAAAATTTGAGGCGGGAACTCAAAATGTCGGCGGTGCGGCGGGCTTGAGTGCGGCGACGGATTATTTGCTGAAAGTCGGCTTTGATGAGATTGAAAAGATTGAAAAGGACTTGACGCAGTACGCGATTGCGGAATTGAAAAAATTGCCTTACGTCGAACTTTACGGCTGCGATTCGGAGCGGGACAATAAAATCGGGATTGTGACTTTCAATGTAAAAGACGTTCACCCGCACGACGTGGCGACGATTTTGGATTCGGAAGGCGTTGCAATTCGTGCAGGTCATCACTGTGCTCAACCGCTTATGAAATTTTTGGGACAAAATGCGACCTGCCGTGCAAGTTTTTATTTCTACAACACGCCCGGAGATGTGGAAAGACTTGTCGCGGCGGTGCAGAAAGTCAGAAAGGTGATGCATCTTGCTTGAAGATATTTATACCGAGTTGATAGCCGAACACAGTCAATCCAAAGAAAATCGCGGAAATTTAAAAAATCCGACGATTTCCGAACGCGGGCATAATCCGAGTTGCGGGGACGAAATTACGATTGAGCTTGAAATTGCGGACGGGAAAATAAAAAATGCCGCGTTTAACGGTGTCGGCTGTGCAATTTCGCAAGCCTCAACCGATATGATGATTGAATTGATGAAGGGAAAACCGGTTGATGAGGCAAAGCGTCTTGCAAAACTTTTTGTTTCTATGATTAAGGGGGAAGTTACCGACGATTCGGAACTTGAAGATTTGGACGAGGCGGCGGCTCTGAAAAATATTTCCACAATGCCCGCCCGCGTGAAATGTGCGACTTTGGCTTGGCACACTCTGGACACGGCTTTGCAACACCGGTAAAATTTCCCCGGTAAAAATGGAGGATTTTTAAAATGCCGAAAATCGGATTGAATGAAATTTTGAAAGTTACCGGTGCGGAAGTAAACTTTGCCGGCGAAAAGATTTTTGAGGACATTGTGACGGACAGCCGGAAAATTTCGGACGGCGTTCTGTTTGTCGCGTTGAAGGGCGAAAATTTCAACGGCGAAAATTTTGCAAAAGACGCGATTGAAAAAGGTGCGGCGGGCGTTGTCGTCGGTAAAAATTGTTCACCGGAAAATTTGCCTGTCGAAGGAATTGTCTTTAAGGTTGACGATACTTTGACGGCTTACCAACAAATTGCCGGACTTCACCGCGACAAATTTAAAATTCCCGTCGTCGGAATTACCGGCTCGAACGGCAAGACCACGACAAAGGATTTGACCGCCGCCGCCTTGAGCGGACTCGGAAAAATTCAAAAGACCGCCGCGAATTTCAACAATGAAATCGGAGTGCCTTTGACTTTGCTGGGAATTGAAGAAAATTGCCGGGCGGCTGTCGTGGAAATAGGAATGAGGGGACGCGGGCAAATTGAGAGTTTGGCTGAATTTGTAAAGCCGAATATCGGAATTGTGACGACCGTCAACGAAACGCACATTGAAATTTTGGGTTCGCTTGAAAATATTGCACGGGCAAAGGCGGAGATGGTTGAGGCGATACCTTCCGGCGGGATCGTAATTTTAAATATCGACAATCCCCATATTCGCGATATGAAAAAATATGCCGCACCCGGAGTAAAAATTTTGACTTACGCTTTGGAAAATCCGGCGGACTTTGTCGCGGAAAATATTTCCGTCGGCAACACTTCCACGAAGTTTACTTTGAATTGCGGCGGGGAAAAAATTGATTTTGAAATTCCGCTGCTCGGCCGTCACAATGCGTCAAATGCTCTGGCGGCGATTGCGGCGGGAAAGTCGCTCGGTTTGAGTTTTGAAGAAATTCAAGCCGGTTTCAAAAATCTTGCCGTTTCAAAAATGCGTTTTGAAGTTTCGGAAAAAGACGGCTTGACGATAATAAACGACGCTTACAACGCCGGTCCCGCGTCAATGGCTGCGTCGATAAAGACTGTCGCGGAAGTTTACAAGGGCAGAAAAATTGCCGTTCTGGGCGATATGCTCGAACTCGGAGATTTTGCGGAAAAACTTCATCGGGAAGTCGGCAGGGAAGTTGCGGAAAACAATTTCGATATTCTGATAACTTTGGGCGAACTCGGAAAATTTATTGCGGAGGGTGCGAAAGATTCCGGTTTGAAAAATATTTTCACGACAGCCGATCATGATGCTGCGGCAAAGAAAATTCTCGAAGTTGCGGAAAAAGGTGACACGATTTTATTTAAAGCGTCGCACGGTATGCACATGGAAAAAATTATTGAAAAGATTTAATA
>CAJOOE010000158.1 GCA_905236145.1 uncultured Selenomonadaceae bacterium | reverse complement strand
GGGAACTTTCGCGATAGCTTTTTGGGTTATAGATTATATTTCGCACTTGGCAAAAACAAATATCGGACTCTCGGCGGTTCTCGGCGGTACGGGAATGTGCATAACAATCGACGTGCTGAAAAAATACGGCTGGCGGGCGACTTGTTTGACTGAGGACATGGAATTTACCATGAAATCTTTGACGGAAGGAATTAAGACGACTTGGGCGCATGACGCGATTGTTTACGACGAAAAACCTTTGACCTTCGCTCAATCCTGGACGCAGAGAAAACGCTGGGCACAGGGGCAATTTGACGTTGCTCACAGATTTATCCCGAAGATGATTAAGGAAGGCTGGAAGAGAAAAGACATTCGCATTTGGGACGGCTGCATTTATCTTCTGCAGCCGCATTTCCTGATGCTTTCCGCTTTTTTTATCGCGATGAGTTACATACAGCTTGCCGTCGGTCCCATGTACACGAATATTTATACGATTATGCCGCACCAACTGATGACCGGAATAATGATCGGGCAATATCTCCTGCCGATGATAATTTTAATCAAAGTCCGGGCGAAGTTAAAATCTTGGTATTATCTTCTCTGGTACCCGCTTTTCATTTATTCCTGGATACCGATAATATTTTTGGGATTCATTCACAGGAATGAACATGAGTGGGCTCACACTCAACATACCCGGTCAATGGATTACGACGACATGATAAAAAAGCGGACTTATTGAGTGTTTCACAAAGTATTTTCGGTTCTCGCAATTATCGCGTCTTGAGTTTCCGGCATGAGTGAAACAAACTGAGCACAATAACCGGCAACTCTGACGATCAAATCCGTGTACCGTTCCGGGTGTTTTTGGGCGGCTCTCAAAGTCCGTGAATCGGCGACGTTGAATTGATTGTGATATATTCCCATTCGCTGACTTGCCCGCAAAAATCCGACAAACTTATTTAAATTTTCTTCCCCCGCCAAAGTTCCCGGCGAAAATCTCATATTTAAAAGCTGACCCGCCGCGACTTTCCGGTTGGGCAATTTTGCGACGGAGCGAATTACCGCCGTCGGCCCGTTTGTATCGGTTCCCTGCGTCGGTGAGCAACCTTCATTCAAAGGCGACCGGGCAATTCTGCCGTCCGGAGTTGCTCCCACGTCCAAGCCGTTCGGGACGTATGAGGTTATATTGCTTGTTGACATTGTATAGCGGCTGATTTCCGGTCCGCGACCGGTTCTGTCGGTTTTGTAAGCCGGCAAAAGTTCCAGGTAAGATTCAAAAATATCCGCGACGATTTTATCGACTTCGTCCTCGTCGTTGCCGAATTTCGGAGCGGCTTTTACAAGTTCGTGAATACGCTTGCCTTCTTCGCCTTCCCAATTATTTCTCATTGCGGTTTTGAGTTCGTCCCAAGTCAAAATTTTTTCGTCGAAAATCAATTTCTTTATCGCCTCAAAAGAATTTCCCAAGACAGCCGGTCCGATATTCGATTGAGAAATTACGTCGTATTTGCAACCGCCCGCCTTCAAAGTTTTCCCGAGTTCCATACAGTTGTCGATAAAGCAGGAGGCGAAAGGATCCGCATCGTATTTTTCCAAAGACTTGTCGCAAACGACATCACATTCAACGGCAACGTCGGAATAAAATTTCAAAAGTTTTTTCCACGCCGCCCACATTTCATCATAATTTTTATATTCGATCTCCGGAGAATTTTTTCCGTCAATACTTGTCATCTGCACGCCGGAATTGGGATCGACCCCGTTACAGAGGACAAGCTCCAAAATTTTCCCCCAGTTCAAATAAGTCATTCCGGTCGCCCGATGACCGTATTTTCCGGGAACGCCCGTTTCCACGCAACCTATCGCACAATAATCCAAAGCGTCCTCATGACTTATTCCGAGCGATTCAAGACCCGCCGCGACAATTTCATCGTTAAACATTGAAGGCATGCCGCAACCGGTGCGAATAAGCCTTGACGCAAGCCGCAAAAGACTTTCCGGAGTGTCTTTATTGTATCTCATGGAAAAATTCGGCTCCGCCATCGCCGTCAAATTCATTGCCTCAATGCAGAGAGCGGAAAGTTCGTTTGAGCCGTCCGTTCCGTCCGGCTTGTAACCGCCGACCATCAAATTTGAGTAAAGCGGGTAACCTTGAGAAAATTTCGTGTGACCGTAAGGACGGACTTTGTTGTTTCCGCTGTTCATCAAAAACATATGCGTCGTAATTTCCAACGCCTTTTCTTTTGTCAAAACTTTTTTTTCAATGTCATTTTTGTAAAGCGGGTACATATATTGATCGAATCGCCCGTAACAGAAAGAATGTCCGTTGCTCTCAATCATTTGCAGGACGTGGACAAGGTAAACGATTTCGCAACCTTCCCAATAATTTTTTGCGGGACCTTCGCCCAAAGTTTCGGCAATTTTTCCCATTTCGCGAAGTTCGATTTTACGCTCCGAATTTTCTTCTTTGTCGGCAAGTTCAAAGGCAAGAACCGAATAACGCTTGATAAAATCCAAAGCACCTTCCAGAGAAATTATTACCGCCTCATAAAAATTTTTGTTTTCTTCTGTAAGGTCGTCGCGTTTCAAATTTTCCTTTGCCTCGTTCAAAATTCCGCGAAAACCTTTTTCCAAAATAATTTCGTGCTTGGGGACGATATGCCCGTCGCCGGACATTGAAATGCCGCCGCGATGAATTACCTTTTGTTTTTCGGCAAGTTTGACGGACTCCGGCGTATTCTTCAAAACTTCGTCCTCATGCGTGTGACCGTGCCAGTAAGGTGCAATTTTCCGCAAATCTTCCTTGACTTCTTCCGTAATGTAAAAGATATCTCCGCTGCGTTTTTCAAATTCGTCAAGTTCTTTGATAACCCAATCGATTGAAAATTCCGGGAAAATCGGTGCGGCAAAATTCCTGCTCGCCTGATTTCCGAAAATCAAACTTTCTTCGTCAATGTAAATCGTCATATTCCGCAGAGTGTGAGCGAAAGCCTTTGCCTTGCGTAAAATGTACGGCTCGCCTTCCGTTTCCTTGAAAGATTCCGTGTAAAGCAAAGCCCGCTCGCTGCAAATGCTTGCCTTGCGATTTTGCATTTTCCGGTGAAATTTTTCGATGCGTTCCAAATTTATATCGTCGGTCTGCGGGACAAATTCCAAAAATTTCGTTGCCATAAAAATTCACGTCCTTTCTAAAAATTATTTCTTGCACACATTTTACCGGAAAATAAAAACGGCAGGAAGTCTTTCCGACGACTTACCGCCAAAAAATTTTTTTATTTAAGTCGAATTTTTTTCAATCCAATTCTTTGACGACATTCTCTCCGAACAATCCGGCAATTCTCTTTTTCGCTTTTTGTTTGACTTCGTCGTCAATGTAAATTTGAGCCATTCCTATCGCCAAAGCTACCGCTGCGGCATCGTCCGAATAGCCGACAATGGGCGTAAAATCCGGCAATATGTCCAAAGGCGAAATGAAATATCCCAACGCCGCAAAAATTCCCGCCTTGATTCGTGTGGGGCAAGCCGGATTTTTTGTAACGTAATAGAGTTGCAGAGCTTTGTAAATCAACGCAAGTCCGGCGGCTTTGACGGCTGAAGAAACTTTATCCGAAAATCCCTTTTCCGAATATTTCCCGGCGTACTTGTCCATATTGACTTTTTCAAATTCGCGTGTATCAAATTCCGGCATTTGCAACACTCCCGCAAAAACATTTTCCGGATTTTTTTAAACGGATAAAGTATTCAATCCGATTTTTTTGATGACTCGGCAGGGATTTCCCGCCGCCAAAACTCCCGGAGGAACGTCGTCCTTAACCATAGACTTCGCACCGATAACCGAACCTTCGCCGATTTTTACGCCCGGCAAAACGGAAACGTCCGCACCTATCCAAACGTTATCGCCGATTGTAACCGGTTTTGCCATCTCCAAACCTTCGCCGCGTTTTATCGGGTCAAGCGGGTGGATAGCCGTATAAATTCCGGTGTTCGGCCCGATGAAACATTTTTTTCCTATGTGAATTTCCGCACCGTCCATGAGATAAACATTGTGATTGAGGAAGGAGCCGGCACCAATCCAAACGTGATAGCCGTAATCGACCATAAACGGAGCCGCAATTTCCACAAGTTCCGCCTCGACATTCGGCAAAAGTTTCCTCAAAATCTCCCGTTGCTTGTTTAAATTTTTCGGTCGCGTGTTGTTGTAATCGAAACAAAGTTCTTTTGCAAAAACTCTCTCGCCTATCAGTTCGTTGTCAAAATTTGCGTTGTACCATTGACCGGCAAGCATTTTGTCCTTTTCAGCCATTGTTGAATCTATCCCCCTTGCAATCTGTAAGAAAAATTACCGAAAGTTTCAATCGGGCGAGCGTGTACCGGGATCTTTTTGATAACCGTCACGCCGTCAACGGTATTATCGGACATTTTGACAGAAAAATCAACATAAAACTTTTACCGGTTTTTGATAAACAGTTTGACACAAAATAATTTATGTGGTATTTTATGCGAGCCGCACGATTAAGGTTAAGAAAATCGGGAAAGTTCCCGTACCGAAATCGGCGAGTTCATCTTTTACGGAGGTGTTTCAAATGTACGCAGTAATTAAAACCGGCGGCAAACAGTACAAAGTCGCCGAAGGCGATGAGGTCATCATCGAAAAACTTGATGCCGAAGAAGGCGGTAAAGTGGAATTTGAAGAGGTTGTTTTGGTTGCGGACGGCGATGACGTAAAAGTCGGCACGCCCACGGTCAAAGGTGCGAAAGTCACCGGTTCCGTCGTCAAAAACGGAAAAGGCCCCAAAATTCGTATCTTCAAATACAAACACAAAAACAATTATCGTCGTCGTCAGGGTCACCGTCAACCGTTTACAAAAGTTAAGATTGAAAAGATTGAAGGTTAATTTATGATTGTTGCGGAGATTTTTAAAAGGCGGGACGGGAAAGTCACGGGGTTTTCGGTTGAAGGTCACGCGAATACCGCTCCTCACGGTCAGGATATTTATTGTGCGGGAGTTTCCGCTCTTACTCAATCGGCTTTCCTTTGCATAAGAGATCATTTGAAATACAAGCACGAAATGGAAGAAGATCACGGAAAATTAAATGTTCATCTCAAGCGTTCTCCCAATGCTCTCACTGAAGCCGTTTTTCAGACAATGATAATCGGACTGCAGGAAATGGAAAAGATTGCTCCGCAGGTTGTCAAAGTAAATTTTACCGTCAAGTAAAATTTTTTGAGGAGGCGAATATCGTGTTTACATTTGATTTGCAACGTTTTGCACATAAAAAAGGTGTCAGCTCCACAAAAAACGGACGCGACAGCGAGTCCAAGCGTTTGGGCGTAAAGGAACAGGCAGGTACTTTGGTTAAAGCCGGCAGTATCCTCGTTCGTCAACGCGGAACTCATTTTCATCCCGGTTTGAATGTCGGTATCGGCAAAGACGATACACTTTTTGCGAAAATCGAAGGCAGAGTGGCTTTTGAACGCAAGGATCGTTATCGTCGCAAAGTCAGCGTTTATGCCGTTGAAAAAGCCGCTTAAAAAAATTTTTTGAATTTGAAAATTGACAAACTCCCGGAAGTTTTTTTCAAGACTTGCGGGAGTTTTTGTTTCAAATATTCGGTTAAGAAAAGAAATTTTACTTCAGACCGGAAAATTCTTCCGGTCTTTCGTCAATCAATCCGTAATTCCAAAGCAACGCACGGACGATTCTCTTTGCGGCAAATCCGTCGCCGTAAGGATTGCGGGACTCCGACATTTTTTTGTATTCCTCTTTGTCCGTCAGCAAAATCTTTGCCGCACCGTAAACTTTTTCCCTGTCCGTACCGATTAAACGAACCGTCCCCGCCTCTACCGCCTCCGGTCTTTCCGTCGTATCGCGTAAAACCAAAACCGGTCTGCCGAGTGCCGGTGCCTCCTCCTGCACGCCGCCGGAGTCCGTTAAAATCAAAGTCGCTCTGTTCATCAAATTTGCAAACGGTTCATAATCCAAGGGATCCGTCAAATGAACTTTTTCCAGTCCTCCGAGTTCTTCGTTGACGACTTCCCGGACTTTCGGATTTTTGTGGACGGGAAAGACAATTTCCACGTCCGAAAATTCTTCCGTCAACTCTTTCAAAGCCTTGTAAATGTGCCGCATGGGTTCTCCCAAATTTTCGCGGCGATGCGTCGTAACCAAAATTATACGCTTGTTTTTATAGTCTATGTTTTCCAAAAGTTCGTCCGAAAATTTGAAATCGGGCTTGACCGTTTCAAAAAGTGCGTCGATAACGGTATTTCCGGTCACAAAGATTTTTTCCGGGTTGACGTTTTCCTTTAAAAGATTTTTCCGGGAAGTTTGAGTCGGGGCAAAATGCAAGTCCGCCAACGCACCCGTCAATTTTCGATTCATTTCCTCCGGGTAAGGCGAATATTTGTTGCCGGTGCGAAGTCCCGCCTCGACATGACCGACGGAAATTTGCTTGTAATAAGCCGCCAACGCTCCGGCAAAAGTCGTTGTCGTGTCCCCGTGAACCAAAACTATATCCGGCTGCACTTTCGACAAAACTTCATTCAGCCCGGACAAAACCCGGTTTGTTATGTCAAAAAGAGTTTGCCCGGCGGACATGATATTTAAATCGTAGTCCGGCTTTATTCGGAAAAGGTTTAAGACCTGATCCAACATTTCCCGGTGTTGAGCCGTCACCGTGACGACAGATTCCGTTTTATCGGAGTGTTTGCAAAGTTCCGTGACTATGGGAGCCATCTTTATCGCTTCCGGACGCGTCCCGAAAACAGTCATCACTTTCAATTTTTTTCCGTTCACCGCATTACTCTCCCCTTTCGACAAGATTCAATCGTTCATTTTCAAAATTCCCAATTTCCTTGCCCCGTAAAAAATCGCACATACGACTATTATCAGAATCATCATGGCAATTTGACTGCTGACCTCCGTCAATGCAACCGCACTCAACCCCAAAAGCGCACTTATCACATACATCAGCAGGACGGCTTGCCTTTGAGTAAATCCCAGTCCCAAAAGTCTGTGGTGCAAATGACCTTTGTCCGGGCGAAAAATCGGAACGCCGCCGCGATAGCGTCTGATAATTGCAAAGGCAGTATCCAAAATCGGCAATCCCAACGCCAAAATCGGAACGATCAAAGCAATCGTCGCCGCACTTTTCACCGCACCGATGATTGAAATTCCGGCAAGCATAAATCCCAAAAACATACTTCCGGAATCCCCCATAAAAATACAGGCGGGATTGAAATTGTAGTAGAGAAATCCGAAAGCCGCTCCGGCAAGTGCCGCAGTCAAGACGGTTACGAGAATTACATTTTGTTGAAGAGCAACCAGCAAAATCGTCACGGAGGCTATCGTGGCAACTCCCGCCGCCAATCCGTCAAGTCCGTCAATCAAATTTACCGTGTTCGTCAGCCCGACTATCCAAAACATCGCCGCCGGAGCCGCGAACCTGTCAAGATAAAAATAATCGCCGAAAGGATCCGATATAAAATCTATTCTCACGTCAAAGCCGAATACCAAGACGGCCGCCGCGAAAATTTGTCCCAATAATTTTACTTTTGCCGGCAAATTTTTATAGTCGTCGATAATTCCGATTAAGACTATCAAAGTCCCGGAAACAATCAACCCGGTTACTTCCTGCAACATTTCGCCGTCCAAATCCGCTATAAACGAAACGGTGATGACAGAGATGAGGAACGCCGTATAAATTCCTATTCCGCCGATCCGCGGTATCGGTTTTTTGTGAACTTTTCGCCCGGAAGGCACGTCCATCGCTCCGGTCTTTGCCGCCAAGACTATCACGCCCGGCGTTATCATCAAAACTACTCCCGCCGCAAGCAGGAAAGCTAAAACATATTCAGGCATTAAACTTACTTGCCCCCCGTCGCAATTTTTTTATTTCATTTCAACAACAACCGATTTTACACCGGCATTTTCCGCCGGTCAAGCCGCGAACAAACTT
>CAJOOE010000157.1 GCA_905236145.1 uncultured Selenomonadaceae bacterium | reverse complement strand
TACGTCGAAAGGTACAAGGCGGGCGGCTTTCATTTTTTCCAACGCCTCAAGCACCGGAGCCCGCCCCTGATTCAAATAATATTTATTCATCGGCAAATCCACCTTTTTTTCGCTAAAACTTTCGACTTTCTTTTCTGCCAATGTATGAATTTTCCCTGCAAAAAAATTTTCAACTTAAAATTTATGAACGCCCGTGAGCCGGTTTGCCGCAGGCGTTCATAAAAAATCCGGCAACGTTTCAAAAATATTTTTCTATGACTTTTGCAACTCCGTCGTTATCGTTGTCGTCGGTCACGAAGTCCGCAATTTTTTTCACTTCGTCGATCGAATTTCCCATAGCGACGGCAAGCCCGGCGGTTTTCAAAATTTCAATGTCGTTGTAAGCGTCACCGACAGCGATTGTTTCTTCAAGATTTATTTTCAAATATTCGCAGAGTTCGACAAGCCCGGACGCTTTTGTTATACCTTTCGGCGAGCTTTCCAGAGAAGTTTCTTCCGCAAATTCGGAAGTCAAATTCAGATTTTCAAAGCGTTTGACATTTCTCAGGCGAGATTCCGGAGAACGGTGGTAAATGTTGAATTTCAAAATTTCATTTTCGCGGATAAATTTTTCAAAATCGTTGCAGCGTGTCGTAACGCGATCAAACATACCTTGATAAATTTCCATTCTGAAGTCTTTCATATTTTGAATATCTTCTTCACGCACGACCGATTTTTCAACCGTCAAAATGTGAACCATTCCCCTTTCGGCGTTTGCACCTTCCAAAAGTTTCAACGCCTTTTCGGTGTCGAGCGGGTGACGGGTAACCGGTTTCTTTTTCGTAAAATCGTAAACCATGCCGCCGCTTATGAGTATTCCGTAATTTATCGGCTTGAGTTCTTCGGAATAATCTTTGAGTTCCGCCAAGCCGCGACCGGTGGAAAGAACGACGGCAACGCCTTTTTTCAACAAATCGTAAATCGCTTGAGAAGTAACCGGACTGATTTTCTTTTCGGAGTTTAAAAGCGTCCCGTCCATATCCAAAGCCAGAAGTTTATACTTGCCCATTGTCCCACGCCTTTCAAAAATTCACACTTTTCCCTTGCCGCAACAATTTTTATATTTCTTGCCGGAACCGCACGGACACGGATCATTTCTGCCGATTTTCTTGCCGTCGTTTTTTTTCGGTTGCTTTTTGTTTTCTGCCGGTGAACTTTCGTCGCCGTGAGATGCCCTTGCATTTTGCAGACGGTCTTCAAGTTTTTCCTGTTCCTGAGTGATGACGGCGACATGATACATCAAAGACGCGATTTGATCTTGAATGTTTGCCTCCATTTCCTCAAACATCGTCAAAGCCTCAATTTTGTATTCGACGAGCGGATTTCTTTGACCGTAAGCCCGCAAATTTATTCCTTCCCGGAGCATATCCATGTGGTCGAGGTGTTCCATCCATTTGTTGTCCACGACCCGGAGCATGATAACTTTTTCCAACTCCCGCATGACTTCCGGCGAAAAAGTTTCTTCCCGCTGTCTGTAATTGTCCTCCGCGATTTTCTCCAAAAACTCTTTCAATTCGTCGCGGCTCATATTTTCCATTTCCGACAAATTCAGCTGACCGGGCAGGGCGTAAATTTTTTCCGCGTCCTTTATGAGTTCGTCAAGCTGCCATTCTTCCGGGTAAAGTTTTTCGTTCGCATACTGATTCATTTCCGCTTTGATGATGTGATTGACCATGCCGCGAATATTTTCTCTCAAATTTTCGCCGGTCAAAATTTTTCTGCGTTCGCCGTACATGACTTCACGCTGTTGATTCATTACGTCGTCATATTCCAAGACGTGTTTGCGAATGTCAAAATTTCTTGCTTCAACTTTCTTTTGAGCGTGTTCGATCGACCGGGTTATCAGTGAATGTTCGATCGGTTCGTCCTCTTCCATGCCGAGTTTGTCCATAACCTTTGCAATATTGTCGGAGGCAAAAAGCCGCATTAAATCATCATCAAGCGACAAATAAAATCTTGATTCGCCGGGATCCCCCTGACGACCGGAGCGACCGCGTAACTGATTATCTATTCGCCGGGATTCGTGACGCTCCGTGCCGATAATGAAAAGTCCGCCCTTCTCCGGAACACCTTCACCGAGTTTAATATCGGTGCCGCGTCCCGCCATATTCGTCGCGATCGTCACCGCTCCCGGCTGACCGGCATCGGCGACAATTTCCGCCTCTTTTTCATGAAACTTCGCATTTAAGACGCTGTGAGGAATACCGCGTTTTTTTAAAATTGAACTCAATTCTTCCGACTGCGTTATTGAAGTCGTGCCTATCAAAACCGGCTGACCTTTCGCGTGAATTTCTTCAACCATATTGCCGACGGCTTTATACTTCGCCCGTTTCGTCTTGTAAATAACGTCCGGGTGATCTATGCGGGCAACGGGCTTGTTTGTTGGGACGACGATAACCGGCAACTTGTAAATTTTTATAAATTCGTCCTCTTCGGTTTTCGCCGTACCGGTCATTCCGGCAAGTTTGTCGTACATACGGAAATAATTTTGGAAAGTTATTGTTGCAAGAGTTTGAGATTCGCGTTGAATTTTTACGCCCTCTTTTGCCTCTATAGCCTGATGAAGTCCGTCCGAATATCTGCGACCGTCCATCAATCGCCCGGTAAATTCGTCAACTATCACAATTTCATTATCCCGGACGACGTAATCTCTGTCGCGTTTCATTAAAGCCTTTGCCCGGAGTGCGGCGGTGAAACAGTGGGAAAGTTCGATGTTTTCCGGAGCGTAAAGGTTGTTTATTCCGAGCCGCTGTTCGATTTTCGGAATTACGGAATCACTCGGGGCAACCGTCTTTTGTTTTTCGTCAACGGTATAATCTTCTCCCTCTTTCAAATTTGCCACTGCCCGTGCCATTGTCGCGTACATATCGGTTGACTTCGCACCGGGACCGGAAATTATCAGCGGAGTTCTCGCCTCGTCAATCAGAATTGAATCGACCTCATCGACTATGGCATAATGCAGGGGACGCTGTACCATTTGCTCGACGTGAATAACCATATTGTCGCGGAGATAGTCAAAACCGAACTCGTTATTTGTGCCGAAAGTTACGTCGCAGGAGTAAGCAAGTTTTCTTTCCGGAAAATCCAAATCGTGGACAATTAAGCCGACGCTCAATCCCAGAAAATGATACAAATGTCCCATCCATTCGCTGTCGCGTTTTGCAAGGTAATCGTTGACCGTGACCATGTGAACGCCTTTACCTTCCAGAGCGTTCAAATAAACCGGCAGAGTCGCGACCAAAGTTTTGCCTTCGCCGGTTTTCATTTCGGCGATTTTTCCTTCGTGCAGACACATACCGCCGATAAGCTGAACATCAAAATGCCGCATACCCAAAACCCGGCGTGATGCCTCGCGTGTTACGGCGAAAGCCTCCGGCAAAATATCGTCCAAAGTTTCGCCGGCTTGAAGTCTTTCCCGAAATTTATCGGTCATTCCGGCAAGTTTTGCGTCCGTGTAATTTTGGTATTCCGGCTCCAAAGAATTGATTATATCGACAGTCTTTTGCATACGGGCAATTTCTTTGTCGTTGTTGTCGCCCAAAAATCTTTTTATAAATCCGAACAAGAATAATCTCTCCTTTAAAATTTTCTTTCATTATAACACCGGCAAAAAAATTTTAAATCCCGTAACCGTTGAAAATTCGTTCACGATAATTTTTCAAATTTGCAAGCGTGTCGGAAAGTGCGTCGCCGCCGAATTTTTTTACAATCTTGTCGGAAATGACAATCGCCGCCATCGACTCGCCGACAACTTCCGCCGCCTCAATCGCACAAGTATCACTGCGTTCTTTGCTTGCCGTCGTCGGAAAGTGAGTCAAAATATCGACGGTTTGCAAAGGTTTCATCAAAGTGGGAATTGGTTTCATTGCCGCACGAATTATTATCGGCTCGCCGTTTGACATACCGCCTTCAATGCCGCCGGCACGATTTGTTTTTCGGAAAATCTTTTTGTCGCCGTCAATGAAAATTTCGTCGTGAACTTCACTTCCGAATTTTTTTGCATTTTCAAAGGCATCTCCGATTTCCACGCCTTTTATCGCCTGAATCGACATAAAAGCCGCCGCAAGGGCGGCGTCAAGTTTTTCCGTCCATTGAATATGACTGCCCAAGCCCGCCGGCACTCCGGTTATCTCAACCTCAAAAATCCCGCCGAGAGAATCTCCCGCCGCCTTTGCGGAATCAATTTTGTTTTTAATATCTTCTTCGCCGGCAACTCCTCCGACGCTCAAAACTTTTCCGGAAATTTCAATGCCGCAATTTTTGAGGAAAATTTTGCAGACGGCTCCCGCCGCGACTCTCATTGTCGTTTCTCTTGCACTGGAACGCTCCAAAATATCGCGGACATCACTGCGGGAATATTTCGCCGCTCCCGTCAAATCCGCGTGACCCGGTCGGGCATTTGTCACCGGCTCGCCGAATTTTTCGCCTCCCGCAGACATTTTCTTTTCCCAATTTATCCAATCTTTATTCTCGACGCTCAAAGTTATCGGACTGCCCAAAGTTTCGCCGAAACGAACGCCGGAAACAAATTCGACTTTGTCACTCTCGATTTTCATTCTGCCGCCGCGACCGTAACCGCTCTGCCGCCTTTTAAGTTCGCCGTTTACAAATTCGCCGGAAATTTTTATTCCCGCCGGCAATCCCTGCAAAATACAAGTCAGCCGTTTGCCGTGACTTTCGCCGCCGCTTATAAAACTTACTCCGCTCATAAAATTCCTCCGCAAAAATTTTTTTTTGAATTGTATCACAAAAATTTTTTGCCGGCAATTTCGATTATTACAAGTCCGAGAGTGATATAATTCGCGGCGAAGGTATTTGAGATTCAAAGAAAAATATATTTGCCCGGTAAAAAAAAATACCGGACAAGCCGGCAGCAGATAAAATTTTTTTGTGTTATTGCAAATTTCTGAGTTTACAAATTGCGGCGGGAAGATTTTCCATAATGTCCGATGCGATGAGTCCTTCGCATTTTTTTTCTGCGACAATGTCGCCGGCTGTCCCGTGCAGATAAACTCCGGCAAGCGGTGCAAAAGGCGTTTGTTTCATAAGACCGGCAATCGTTCCCGCCAAAACGTCGCCGACTCCTCCGGTCGCCATTGAGCTGTTGCCGAGCGGCGATATAAAAATCTCTCCGTTCGGATAGGCGATGACGGTGGAATCGGATTTTGCAACGATAATCAGCCGGTAATCTTTTGCCGCCGTCCTCAATCTTTCCACGAGCGAAACTTTCAATTCTTCAATCGAAACATT
>CAJOOE010000156.1 GCA_905236145.1 uncultured Selenomonadaceae bacterium | reverse complement strand
CGCGCCGGCTATGCCCTACACCACCAATGCGAAGGGACACGGTCCCGCGTGGGGCAATTCGCTCTTTGAGGACAACGCCGAATACGGCTTGGGAATGTTCTTGGGCGTAAGAACGATTCGCGGCTCCATTGTCGAGGCGGCAACGCAAGCAATAGAGCAGGGCAAGGGAAGTCATGAACTTCGTGCCGCTCTTGCAGACTGGAAAGACAATCGCAAAGTCAGCGAAAATACCCGCGAACGTGCCGACAAATTGTCTGAACTTCTCGCAAAGGAAAAAGGCGACGACGAACTCCTCAACAAAATTTACAACAACCGCGATTACTTTATCAAGCGTTCGCAGTGGATTATCGGCGGCGACGGCTGGGCTTACGACATAGGTTACGGCGGCTTGGATCATGTTTTGGCAAGCGGTGAAGATGTCAACGTCTTTGTATTTGATACGGAAGTTTATTCAAATACCGGCGGTCAGGCAAGTAAAGCGACTCCGGCGGCGGCGATTGCACAATTCGCGGCAACCGGCAAAAAGACGAAGAAAAAAGATCTCGGCAAGATGGCGATGAGTTACGGTTATGTATACGTCGCTCAAGTTTCAATCGGTGCGGATCAAAATCAACTTTTGAAGGCGATAACGGAGGCTGAGGCTTATCCGGGACCTTCTCTGATAATTGCTTACGCTCCGTGCATAAATCACGGTATTCGCAAAGGCATGGGCAACAGTCAGCTTGAAGGAAAATTGGCTGTTCAGTGCGGTTACTGGGCTTTGTGGCGTTACAATCCGCAACTTGCATCTTCCGGCAAAAATCCGTTCGCTCTCGATTCAAAAGAACCGGATTTCTCGAAGTTCCAAGAATTTTTGCAGGGTGAAGTTCGCTATTCTTCGCTTATGCGGAATTTCCCGGACGCGGCTGAGGCTCTCTTTGAGAAAACTCAACGCGACGCGGAGGAAAGAATTGCGGGATACAAAATTCTTGCGGGAAAATAATTTGAAGTTTTAAACGACCGAAATAAAAAACGGGAGAGTTCCTCAAAAAAAATTTTTTGATCGGACTCTCCTTTTTTACCGACGGGGGAATGAAATTTTATGAGCAATCCGAAAATTTCCGTTATCGTTCCGGTTTACAATGCCGAGCGATATTTGCAAAATTGCATAAAGAGTATTTTAAATCAAACTTTCAAAGACTTTGAACTTCTGATTGTCGATGACAGATCGACGGACAGATCTCTTGAAATTGCAAAGAGTTTCAATGATCCGCGAATAAAAATCTTGCAAACCGAAAAAAATACCGGCGGACCCGGTATTCCGCGAAATATCGGACTTGACGCGGTGCAGGGCGAATATATTTATTTTATGGATAACGATGACGCGATTATTTCGGATACATTCGATTATCTTTTGAAACAAATGGAAACTCACGACGCGGATATTGTCCACAGTTACAAATGGATCGTTCCGGACAATCCGGAATTTACGCTGTCGGAAGGCGTAACCGGAAAAGTGCAATCCACTCCCTCAACGCCGGTTTCTCCGGATTTGAAAAAAAGAATTTGGGAACAACTCTGCCTTCACGCCATGCACAGCGTCACCTGGCTCTGTCTGTACAAGGCGAAACTTTTCAACGAAGACGGTGCGAAAATTCGCTTTCCGAATTGTTTGGCGGAAGATGTCTTTGTCCATCTCGATTTGCTTTGCAAGACCGAAAAAATTTTGAAAGTCGATAAACCTTTTTACATTTACAGAACTCATGCAAATTCCGTAACGCACTCGGCAAAACATTTGGTTAAAGCGACGGACTCAATTTTCCGGCTCAACGCTTACATAAGAGAAAAATTAAATCCGCTTACCGACGACAAAAATTTTATCGACAAGGTAATAATTTCGATTATGGAAGGAGTGGGAGCGGTTTACCTTCAGGGAGCGTATCAAAGAAATCAACGCGGGACTTTGGAAGAAATTTATCCGGCGTTGGAAAAACATTTCGGAGAACACGCCCGGGCGGCTTTTGATTTGCTTGTCGTCTGGATGTGGGGACACAAAAAAAATTTGGAAACTTATTCGCTGAAAAGAGAACTGAGGAAAACGGTTGAAAGTTTACCGGATCAAGACGTAAAAATTTGAAATTGCAACACATTTCCCACGCCCGAAAAGCGTGGGATTTTTTTGTTATTCCGCGAGCGGATCACTGCCGAATTGATTGTTGCCTTTCGTTCCCGGAGTCAGCAGCAGCCAAATTCCGAAAACAAAATTTACATAGGGAATCAACGCACCTATCGCCCAAAGATCCCTCTTGTCCAGATCGTGCAGGCGACGAATTACCAAAGTCAAATAGCCGAAAAACCAAACAATTCCCACGCAGACCGAAAAAGTTTTTACAAGCAATCCGTCCTCCACGCCGGTTATCATTATCGCCGAAAATTGTAAAAGGACACTGATAACAAAAGTCGATAAGCCCAAAATCAATCCGTACTTAAAATACCGCAGTCTGTTCAATCTTCCCTGCGTCGTCGCATAAAATTTTAAAAGTTCTTTCATTTTCTTAACCTCAAAGATTTTTTGATTTTTCCGTCGCGGCAAGTACCGCCTCAATCAATGCACTTCTTATCCCGCAACGCTCCAAAACTCTCACGCCTTCGATTGTCGTTCCCGCCGGACTTGTCACACGGTCGCGTAAAATATCCGGATGATCTCCGGTTTCCAAAACCATTTTGGCCGCACCGAGCAGAGTTTGAGCGGCAAGTTCAATCGCCTTGTTTCGCGGAAGTCCCGCCGCAACTCCGCCGTCGGCAAGTGCGTCGATCATCAAAAATCCGTAAGCCGGTCCGGAACCGCTCAAGCCCGTCACCGCGTCCATCAAATTTTCTTCCGCCTCAGTCACTCTGCCGATTTCCGACCAAAATTTTTTGACTGTTTCGCGGTCGATGACTTCCGCATTTTTCCCGGCGACAAATGCCGTCATTCCTTCGCCGACGGCTATGGGGACATTCGGCATAATCCGGAAAACCGTGTTATTCGGAAAATTTTCTTCGACTTTTGCCAATTTCAAGCCGGCAACCACCGACATGACAATCGTATTTCGATTTACTTTTCCTTTGAGTTCGGCAAGTGCGGCTGCCGCGTCTTTCGGCTTGACCGCGATT
>CAJOOE010000155.1 GCA_905236145.1 uncultured Selenomonadaceae bacterium | reverse complement strand
CAGGGAGCGGTTTTCTTCGCTTGAGCGAAGAGATCGCGAACGCGTGACGCACCGACACCGACAAACATTTCGACAAAATCCGAGCCGCTTATCGAGAAAAACGCAACGCCCGCTTCACCGGCAACAGCCTTTGCGAGTAAAGTTTTTCCTGTTCCGGGAGGCCCGAAAAGCAAAACGCCTTTCGGTATCCTTGCACCCAAGTCGTTAAATTTTTTCGGGTGTTTCAAAAATTCCACGACTTCGACCAACTCTTCCTTTGCCTCATCGGCTCCGGCAACGTCGTTAAACGTAACTTTCACTCTGTCGCCGTTGCTGACTCTTGCCCGACTTTTTCCGAAAGACATGACGCGACCGCCGCCGCCTTGAGTTTGATTCAGCATAAAGAACCAGAAACCGATTAACAAGAGTATCGGAAGGAAAGACGAAAGGAGCGTCGTCCACCAGGGCGGCTCTTTCGGATTTTCTGCGGTTATCTGTATTCCCTGCTGCTCCATTTTCGATACAAGGGAACTGTCGCCGAGCGGTTCGTCGGGTACCAAAGTCGAAAAGTCTTTTCCGTCCTTCGTCGTTCCGCTTACGGAATTTTTGACAAGCGTCACCTTTTCAATTTTTTCTTCGTCAACCATTTGAACGAATTGAGAATAATTTATCTCCTCAACAGTCTTTTGCGGTTTCGTTGAAGAATAATCGTAAACCGTTATGGCAACAAAAATCACCAGCAAATAAAATCCGACATTACGCAAAAAATTGTTCAAGACGAAAAACGCTCCTTTGATTCCGAAAAATTATTTACCCGCGTAAACGCTGCGTTTCAATACGCCGAGATACGGGAGGTTGCGATAATGCTGGGCAAAATCCAGACCGTAGCCGACGATAAATTCATCGGGAATTTCAAAACCGCAATAATCAATTTTTACTTCAACTTTGCGGCGTGAAGGTTTATTGAGAAGTGAGCAGACCTTTACGCTGTTCGCTTTTTTCTCCATGAAATAATTTACAAGATATTTCATCGTCGTGCCGGAGTCAATGATGTCTTCAATGAGGAGAATGTCGCGACCTTTGGGATCGTTGTCCAAATTTTTGAGAATGTTTACTTTGCCGCTTGTGTGCGTGTTCTCGTCGTAGCTGGAGGCAATCATAAAATCAAATTGCACGGGAACCGTCAGGCGGCGTACGACGTCGGTATAGAACATAACCGCCCCGTTCAAAATGCCCACCGTCAAAAGCGGCTTGGCAATATCTTTGTAATCTTCGCTGATTTGCGTACTGAGCTCTTTGGTGCGTTTTGCAATTTCCTCCTCGGTGTACAGTACGCGTTCGATGTAATCTTCTTTGCTTTTCATGGTTACCAGCCCTTTCCAAAAAAATTTTATTTTACTCCTGTGAGTTAAACTCCGAAATTTTATTGACCGAAATCGTCAATCTCCCGCGTTTCAAATTTACGCGGAATTTGTGCGGAAGTTCCGCACCGCTCAATCCGTTCAGCAAAACTTTTCGGATTGATTCAAAATGCACAAAACCGAAATCTTTGACGCTCCCGGCAGATTCTTCGACGAATTTTTTCACCGTCGCCCGCTGAAGTGCCGGATGAAGTTTCAAAAATTCTTTACGCAAAATTGCAAGTTCTCCGGTTCCGGAAATTTTTTGCACAACGCCCGGAAAAATTTTTTCGACTTCCGAATTTATGAAGTCGTCCTCCTCTCCGGAAATTTCGCCGAGCCTGCAGAGAGTTTCGACGATCGCGGGATTAAATCTTTCCAACTCCGGCAAAAGTTTCAAGCGGATTTTGTTTCGCGTCGCCTTCGTTTCAAAATTCGTCGCGTCGATTCTGGGGATAATTCCCCTGTCCCTGCAATAATTTTCCAATTCGACTTTACGAAATCTCAAAAGCGGTCTTATAAGCAAGCCGTAATCTTTGGAGTAAGTTTTAAATTTCATTGCGTCAAGTCCGGAAATCCCGGTGCCGCGTAAAATTCTCATCAAAACCGTTTCCGCAAAATCGTCCGCATGGTGTGCCAAAATTATCGCGTCGAAATTCAAACTTCGTCGAACGTCGGACAAAAATTTGTAACGCAGAAGTCTTGCTCCGGTTTCTTCGGAAATTTTATTCGCCGTCGAAAAATCTTTGACATTTCCGCTCTCGGTAAAAAAATTCACGCCGATTTTTTCCGCAAAATTTTTCACAAATTCCGCGTCGTCGATCGAATCTTGACCCCTGAGCCCGTGTTCGTAGTGAGCGATACAAATTTCAATTTTGAATCTTTGCCGCGACCTTGAAATCAAGTCGGCAAGTGCAAGGGAATCGGCACCGCCGGAAACCGCAATTACCGCACCTTTCACGCCGTCAAAAATTTTTTCCGCCGTGCAAAATTCCATAAATCGCATTAACATACAAAAAGCACCCCCGCCGAAAGTGCAAGGGGAAACTAATCGGATCTCCTGGAACCGCGTCCGCCGCGTTTTGAATCGGTCTTTCTTTTCAAATCCGTCAATCTCTCGTCGCTGTCTTTCAAAAATTTGGACAGTTTGTCCTCAAAAGACGCGGAAAGACGATTGCCGCCCGACCTGCGAAAATCTCCGCGCGCCGACATCTTAGGTTTTTGAGCCTCCGGATTGGTGTTTGTTTTGGACTGTTTCAATGACAGCGCAATTTTCCCGTTGTCTTCCACACTCAAAACTTTTGCCGTGACCTTGTCGCCTTCCGTCAAAAAATCGCGAATGTCATTGACATAAACGTCCGCAACTTCCGAAATGTGAGCCAATCCGGTTTTTCCGGTATCTCCCAACTCGACGAAAGCTCCGAAACCGGTTATCTTCGTAACCGTGCCTTCCATTACGCTGCCTGCTTCGATTGTCAAAACTTTTTTCCCTCCAAGAAAATTTTTAGTATAAGTTTATTTTGATGCCCGGTAGGGCAACTCGTCTTTTTTTGCAAGCCCCAAGTCTTCCCTTGCAATTTTTTCGATATTCTCCAAATTGTTCAATTCGTCGCGTTCTTTGCGAAGTTTGTCGTTTACGGTTTGTGCGGCGTTCAATCTTTTGTCGGCAAGGTGTTGACTTTCGCTGACGTGCGACAAATGCACCTGTTGAGATATCAGCACCGTACCGAAATACGCCACGACGATAAACATAAACAACGCGAACCGGTTAAAACCTTTTTTCTTGTTCATCGGTATACCTCCCGACTTTTTTTACTTGTCCGACCACTGGAAATAATCCGTGCCGACAATCTTCCTGAAAACCGATTTACAGTAGGGACAGACGAAATGATCCATCGTGTTGCTGAAATCCGGCTTTCCGTTTACTATTTGAACCGGCCCCGCCTCGACGAAATCCATTCTTTCGCCGCAACGCGGACAGGGACATTTTCCGTCGGACTCCCGCTTTAATTGCGTGGGCGGAATATCGCCGGTATTTATCACTCTTTTCGGTTTCGGTTTAACTTCGTTTTTCGGCAAATCGAAAACGTCGTAATAGCCGGAATTCAAAAGTTCGCGATAAAACACTCCGCAATTATCGCAGATGTGACGCGGCAAAATTGCATCCATATCAACTTTTCCGTTCACGACGGAAACCGCACCGCCTTCGGAAAACCTCAACTTTTGTCCGCAAGTGGGACATATAAATTTTTTGTCGCTGCCCACAGCCAACTTTGTAAGAGCCATTAAAAATCACCGGCACTCTTTCCTGCACCCGGCACCGATCGGAACAATCAACGCCGGAAAAAAATTTTTTGTCATTTTCTACAAGGTATTTGATATTTCCTGCCGCCGAAAAAAATTTATGAATCTGCCGGACTTGCCGGAAAAAATTTTTTTCAGCCGACCTCCGCAACTTTCAAATCGCCGTCTATTTCTTCCAAAGTTTTTTGCTTGCTCTCAATTCCCAAAGCCAAAATTACGACGGAAATTATTACGAAAACGGACGCGAACATTGCGAAAATAAAATCCATGTGAACGCCGCCGGTCAATAAAATTCCGACGACGGCAGGAGCCGCCATTCCTCCGATTCTTCCGAAACCGGCAGCCCAGCCGGCTCCCAACGCCCTTATCGAAGTCGGATAGAGTTCCGGCGTGTAAGTGTAAATAACGCCCCAAGCTCCCAAGTTAAAGAAACTCATTGCCGCACCCCAAGCCAAAAGTTCTTCCGGCGTTGCGGCATTTCCGAAAAAGTAACTGCAAACTCCGGACATCATCAGGAAACCGGAAAGTGTGTACCGGCGACCGATAACATCGACAAGCCACGCCGCCGCACAATATCCGGGAAGTTGTGCCAAAGTCATGAGCAGGACATATTCAAAAGTTTTCACCACCGCGAAACCTTGAGCGAAAACCATTGACGGCAACCACATAAAAATTCCGTAATAACTGTATACAATTCCGAACCACGCAACCCAGAGCATCGCCGTCCTTGCCCGGAATTTCGGCGACCACAGAGCAGAAAAATGCGGCTTGATTTTTGATTCCGTCCCTTTTTCCTCCGGCGAAAGTTCTTCGTCGAAAGGTTTACTTTCCACACCGGATTTTTTCTCAAGCGTCAAAATTATTTCTTTCGCCTCGTCAATTTTGTCCTTTGAAATCAAATACCTTATCGACTCCGGCGTGTGAAGTCTTATCAGAAAAACGTAAAACGCCGGCAACGCTCCGATTAAAAATGCAACCTGCCAGCCGAATTGCGGGATTAAAAGATAAGCAATACACGCCGCAACAATCCAGCCGACTCCCCAAAAACTTTCAAGCATTACGATAAATCTTCCCCGCAATTTTCCGGGAGCGTATTCGCTCATTAAAGTCGCCGCGACCGGCAATTCTCCGCCGAGTCCGAATCCGACCAAAAATCTGAAAATCAACAGCGAAGAATAATCCCAAGCCACCGCACAAAGTCCGGTTGAAACGCTGTATAAAACGACAGTCGCCGCAAAAACTTTTTTCCGTCCGAATTTATCTGCCAAAGTCCCCGCCAAAATCGCCCCGAGTGCCATTCCGACAAGACCTATACTTCCTATTTGCCCGGCTTGAGCCGGCGTCAGTCCCCATTCTTTTGACAAAACCGGCAAGACAAAGGAAATCAACCCGGTATCCATAGAATCAAACAGCCAGCCCAAACCCGTTATAAAAAGCAATTTGTAATGGAAAGAGCCGGTAGGCAATTTTTCCAGCCGATCGAGAATCATTTTTTTTGCCTCCGATCACTTCAAAAGATTTTCCGGACGTTTGATCGGAACGCTTAAATCCATGTGTCCCGCCAAAGTTTCAACTTCTTTTCCTTCAACCAAAAAGCGAACCCGGTTGACTTCCGGAAATTCCGTCAAAGTTGCAACGACCGAACCGACCAAAAATTCTTCTCCCGTCGAGCCGCCGACAAAATGCGTCGAAATATTTTTGTCGAAATTTACGACGGCGGTATCTCCGGAAAGTTTAACGTCAATGACCTTCGTATTTTTCGGAAAAATATCGGTCAAATATTTTTCCTGCGGCTTTTTGATAAGTTCATTTACCGCAGCCAGATATTTGTTTATCGTGTCGTTTGTCTCGATTTTGCGATTGACCGCGACCAATTTGCTGCCGGATTCGTCCGGGTAATAAATTTTAATTTCCATAATTTGAGCCGCCTTGACTTTGACGGGAGTTTCGCCGTCCGATTTTTTTTCGGAACCGTTATCCGAAATATTCTTGTCCGTTTCAATTTTCTTGTCCGGCTTTTCCGGCGGCGTACCGGAATTGTTGCCGCCGGAATTGTTGTCACAACCGAACATTAAAAGCGTCGTGGAAATTATCAACGCCGACAAAATTTTTTTAATCAAATTATTCATTCCTCCCGAATTTTATTCTCCGAAAAACCTTCCGACTGCGGCGGTAATCGCTTGAGCCAATTTCTGCTGATAATTTTCGTCGTTCAGAAGTTTTTCTTCCCTGTAATTTGTTATAAAGCCCAATTCAATGAGCGACGCCGGACAATTTGAGTGACGCATTACATAAAATCCCGCCGCCTTTACTCCGCGATTGAACAAACCGCCGTATTTCGCAAGTTCTTCATTTAAAAGCGTCGCCAGATACTTGCCGCGAGAACTTCCGTAATGATGATAGGTTTCCATGCCGTGAGCCGCCGGATTTGAAAAGGCGTTGCAGTGAATCGAAATGAAAATATCTGCCGTTTTCGGAGCCTTATCGACTCTGGCTTGAAGTTCCGCACTCTTTGTCGCCGTCGGTGAGGCAACATCTCTGTCCGTTCTTCTGGTCATTATTACCTTTGCACCGGATTCTTTCAAAAGTTGTTCGGTTTTCAGGGCGACGGCAAGAGTTACCGATTTTTCGGTGACGCCGTGAGGTCCTCTCGCTCCGCTGTCGGAGCCGCCGTGTCCGGCATCAATTACCACGACTTTATCACTCAAATCATATTCTTCGTCGAAACCGGAGCCGGATTTTTTCACTTCCAAGACAAGACGCCCGGATTTTTTCTCCGCCTTGCTTGCCGGGAAAATTTGAGCGGAAACGCCTTTGTCACTTATACTCCGGGAAAAAGTGAAACGCAGACGGATCTTATTTTTTCCCACGTCATAAATGCCGACTTTATTCAAAAAATCATCGCCCGAAATTTTTGCAAGATCCGAACGCTTGACTCTGCCGGGAATCGTATTTTCAAATTCGACGGTCAGCAAATTGCCGGTTACTTGAAGTTTATACTCTTCCTCTCCGAGTTTACCTTTGAACGGAATTTCGATCTTCAAAATTTCTTTGTCGTTTTCGACTATGTTCACTCCGGAAAGTTCGGTCGGAGATTTCGCCGCCGCCGTTCCGAAAGTCGTCAAAATCAAAAACGTCACCAAAAGAGTTATACAACCAAAAATTTTCTGCACTTTATCACTCCTAATTTTCCGGTCGGTTAAATCAATGCCTGACCGAAGTATACAACCAAACCCATGAAAATTACAAACGGTATATAAATTTTTACCGCAAAGGCGAGAAGTTGAGAGTCCGCCCCCTTTACGCCGATTGCCGCAGAACCTATCGCTATCGACAGCGGGGAAATCATTTTTCCCGCACAAGCTCCCGTTGCATTGGCCGCCGCAACCCATGCCTGAACATTTTCCGACGCGCCGATTATCGGACTTTGCATCGCCATTACTTGGAGTTTTCCGAACAAAACGCAACT
>CAJOOE010000154.1 GCA_905236145.1 uncultured Selenomonadaceae bacterium | reverse complement strand
AGTCCGGGCGGGCAAGTCGATAAGATATCTCGTCCCGGAAAAAGTCGAAGAATATATCAGGGAAGAGGGGTTGTATCTGTGACAAATTACAATTTTCTCTATAACCGGGAAAGTTGCGGAGATATTGTCGGCAAAAATCTTTTCTCCGAAAAAAAATTGCGTTTTCAAATTTTGGAAAATGCGACGGTCTTGCCGCATAAATTTTTGGACGTAAACGGAAAATGGACTTGGGGAGTCGGCGGCATCGTTGACGAAAATGGAAATTTTGTAAAGAACAGTTTTGTTCACACGGGGGCCGGCGAGGCTTACACTCCTTCCGAAGAAGTCGAATACAGTCGGGAAACGGTAATTTACTTGGGACTGTTTTATCACGTCTGGGGTCACGCCTTTACCGACAACATTCGCCGGCTTTGGTTTTTAAGCAGCGATTTTTATAAAATTTATTTCAACAACTGCAAAAAAATTTATATCCCTTGGGCGGGAATTTTGCCGGAAACCGCGACCGGCACTTTCGGAAATTTTCTCCGAATTTTGGAAATTCTGAACGTCGATTTTGAAAATTGGCAACCGATTACAAAGCCGGTCAAATACGCCCGGATAATTTTGCCGGACGAATCTTTTTTCATCGACGAAACGCGAAACGGCGACAGATGTTTTACCGCCGAATATGTTCAAGAGATCGACAAAATTCGCGACTTCGGAGAAAAAAATTATACGCCGCTCGACAGCAAGAAAATTTATTTCTATTACGGCGATTATGCGGCTTACATTACCGGCAAAAGTGACATGATAAACGTGGTCGGCGAAAATCTGCTTGCCGATTATTTCAAGTCGAAAGGTTACGCCATCCTCAGCCCGGAAAAATTTTCTTCTTTCGACGAAGAACTGAATTTTCTTCTCAACGCCGAAAAATTTGCCTCGACCGTCGGCTCCTGCTCGCACAACAGCGTATTTTTGCGGGACGGAACGGAAGTAATTTTGATTCCGCGAAGTGCAAAAAGATTTTCCGGTTATCAAATTTCGCTGGACTGTCTGCACGATTTGAACATAAATTACATTGATTCTTCTCTTTCCGTGTGCGACACTCAAAACGGCCCTTATTTTCTCTATGTGAGCGATCCGCTGAAAATTTATTTCGGCGATGAGGTTAAAGAAAAATTTTCGGAAGATACTTTGAGAGCGTTTCTGCATTACATAAGATATTGCATCGGCGGAAATTTTAAAGTCAACGAATCTCAAATGCAATATTACGCTCCGATTTATCAAAAGATGATGAGCGAAATACAAAATCGCCCGGACTTGTCGGAAGAATATAAAATTACTTTTGTATGATGACGGAAGTGAAAAGTTATGACAGTTGACGAAATGCGAAAAGAATTGCAGAGTCGCTTGAAAAAAAATCGGTTTGCTCATTCGATCGGCGTGGCAAATACCGCCGTAAAACTTGCAAAAAAATTCGGAGCGGACGAAGAGAAAGCATATATCGCCGGACTTCTGCACGATTGTGCCAGAGAATTTGAAAACGACGAACTTCCGGCTCAGGCGGAAAAATTCGGAATAGAAATCGGAGAAGTCGAAAAGACAATGCCGCTGCTCCTTCACGCTTACATCGGAGCAGAGACGGCGAAAAAAATTTACGGCGTTGACGATCCGGAAATTTACAATGCAATTTGGAAACACACGGTCGGCGGCTCCGAAATGACGAAACTTGACAAAATTATTTACTTCGCCGATATGATTGAGCCGAACAGAAATTATCCCGGAGTCGAAAAGTTGCGTTCTTTGGTCGAAACCCGGACGCTTGACGAAATTATGTTGACGGCTTTGAGCGATTCGATAATTTTCGTCATTCAAAAAAATTCTCCGGTTCACCCGGCGACGATTGCCGCCCGGAACGAATTGTTGATAAAAAAATTTTGCAACCGGAAAATTTAACGACGGTTTCAATTTTAAAGATACAGATTTTGGAGGTTGAAAGAAATGGAAAAACAAATCAGGGAAGGCATTTGGGAAACGCTGAAAAAGATCAGAGAAGAACATCCTGCGGTACCTTCGATAACAAGCACGGTCACACAGGAATTTGTCGCAAATTCTCAACTGGCAGTCGGCGGCTCTGCGGCGATGATATATTTGACGGACGAAGGGGAAACCGTCGCAAAAAATTTCCCGGCTTTTTATATGAATTTCGGCACGGTATTTCCTTTTTATGAAGAAAGTGTTCCGGCGATTTTGAAAGCGTTGAATGAAAACAAAACTCCCTTCGTACTGGATCCGGTCGGCATCGGCTTGGGCGAACTTCGCACAATCCTTTTGAGCATGGCAAAGGATTTCAAACCGGCGATAATTCGCGGAAATGCGTCCGAGATAATGGCATTGGCAAAACTCTGGAATTTGGCGGACACTCCGCGAGCGAAACGCACGAGATTTTTGGAGTCGGACGACAAAGTTTCTGCGGCGAAAGATTCCGCAAATGCTTTGGCAAAATTTACCGGCGGGGCGGTTGCGGTCTCCGGAGCGGACGATTTGATTGTCGGATATTTTGAAGATAAATTGACTGACGTTGTATGTCCCGGCGGATCCGAACTTCTGACAAAAATAACCGGTGCCGGCTGTTCACTGGGCGGAATGATGGGAATTTGTGCGGCAGTCGCGAAACCTTTTATCGCGGCATTGACGGCTACGGTTATTTTCAACCGGGCGGCGGAGTATGCCGAAAGAGATGCATGCGGGCCCGGTACTTTCAGGGCAAAATTTTTGGACGGACTTTACAAACTTACTCCGGACGATGTCGCCTTCAATTCCACGCGAGATTTCAAATTGAACGATTGAGCCGGTATTTCGCCGGCGAAAATAAACCTGTCCTCTCGTTTGATTACGGAGCCGGAAAATTGAGTCGAAAGAGTAACAATTATGACTGCGAACACGACAAAAGCAAACATTGACAAGAAAAGAAAAGCAATGCAACGCAGGCAAAGACAAAAGTTCTTACGCCTGATTTTGGCGTGTGTTCTTTTGGCTCTGGCGGGTTCGGCGGTCTTGTTTGTCGGAGCCGGTATTTATAAAATCGGCAGTGCGGTTTACAACGAATTTAATTCGATATATGAAGGTTACAACGAAAGAAAAACCGCCCGCTCCGGTCCGGCAGATCCTCAATTTGAAGGTTACACGAATATTTTAATCTTGGGGGTTGACGACGGTGCTCAAGGTGAACAACAGGCAGATACGATTTTTGTCTTGAGTTTTGCAAACGACACCGGAAAAAGTCGATTGATTTCCATTCCCCGCGATACTTGGGTAACTTCAAATTCAAATCCCGGCAGACTCGGGGCAATGTATTCTTGGGGCGGGGCAAATTTGATGGTGCGTCAAGTTTCCTCGCTCTTGGGAATTTCCATTCATCAATATGTAATAATTGACATGAAAACCTTTGCGGAACTGATTGATATTTTGGACGGGATTGATATTTACGTCGAAGAAGATATGAATTATGACGATCCCAATTCCGGGCTGTCGATTCATTTGTCGCAGGGTTATCAGCATTTGAACGGCGAAGAAGTGCAAAAATATCTGCGTTATCGCGGCGAAAAATTGGGCGATGTGGGCAGAGTGCAAAGGCAGCAAAAATTTGTCAAAGCAATTTATGCAAAAGTCCTGCAACTTGAAACGATTCCGAAACTTCCCGCAATAGCCGAAATTTTCCGGAATAAAATGGAAACAAGTGCGGAAATTTTCGATTCCGCTCATTTGGCAAACGTCCTGCGGAGAATGAACAGCGAACTTCCCGCCACGACAATGTTGCCGGGCTACGAAAATTCCGAAGGCTTATGGATTCCGGATTTTCCGCAGATTCAAGCGAGAATGTCCGAACTTTTCCCGGCTCGCGACATTATTCCGCCGGAAGAAAATGAAACCGACGAATAACAAAAACCT